>NZ_JBOGDD010001093.1:0-4731 GCF_050701675.1 Mycobacterium sp.
CGATACACCTGGCCCACGAAGAGTGCTGCTAGGCTCGCAGTCGGCGACTGGATCGAACGGATCTACAACCGCCGCCGACGGCACTCGAAGATCGGCATGATCAGCCCAGTCGACTTCGAGCACCACCACACTCAGACGGCACAAGCCGCCTGACCTCGTGTCCACCATCCGGGGCAACCTCGAAGGCAGGTAGCGAGTCAGTTAGGGGAAAAACCCGCCTGCCCGGTGACGTGGCGGCGGACGATGCGCAGGCTCCGGATGAACGACATGCGTAGCGGGTCGAGCCCGTCGGGGTCGCTTGCCTCATACATCAACGCGCGGATCGCGTAGTGGGTCAACAACAGCGCCCAGATCTCTTGACGTCCCATCTCCGGGCTCTGTGAACGCAGCACTCGGTAGCTTCCGCGCTGGCGGGTTTCGATCTCTGCGAGGCTGGATTCGAATTCCCAGCGCTGGTGATACACCGCGGCGAGCTCACCGGCGGTGGCGACTTCGGGGTCGAGGATGGTGGTGATCAGCCGAATCGGCGATCCGCTCTGGCTGTCGCGGTTGGCGATGTCGTACTCGATGACGCGCACCGTGGGACCTCGGGGGACGGTGTGCAGGCCGCGGGCTCGGTGACGACGGATGCGTTGGCGTTCGATGTCGGTGAGCAGCACGCTCAGATACGAGCCGTCGGCGAGGTCGGTGACCACGTGCAATCTCAGGGAGGACTGCACTCGCCATAGCAACTGTGCGCCGGTGTCGGCGGCCTCGTCCCAGGACGCTCGGCTGTAGAACCCGCGGTCGGCCAGCACCAGCATGTCCGACTCAAAGCTGGCCAGCAGTGGGCGCGCCAGTTCACGTTCGTCGAGGAGGACTCCGCCGAGGTGCGCGTCGATCACGGCGTGGGTGCCGCATTCGCCCAGGCCGAGCACCTTGACCTTCGGGTAGGGGGCGTCCAGCCCCTGGCTGACACCGCGACCGAACGCGTCTTCGTTGTCGGCGGTGTCGGGGACGTCGAGTTGGACGCCGTCGATGGCCATTACCCGCAGATCCCCCAGCCACGCACCGGGCGTGCCCGCCCCGGCCAGCGGCCGGGCCACTCGTGCGTAGAGTTCGCGGATCGGTTCGGCGCCCAGGCGGGCGCGGGCCTGGCACAGCGCCGAGGAGGTCGGCACCTGCCAGTCCTCGTCCCAGGACCGCAGGAATCGAAGCCCCTCGACGAGTTTGCGCATCACCTCTTCGTAGGCGTCGTCGAACGGCAACTACTTCCTCGACGCCGGTTACACGCTCAAGGACGCCCTGCTCGTCGAGCCGCTCGAGGGCAATCCGTACGCCAACTTCCTGGTGACCCGGGTGGACAACCACGACGATCCCGACGTCGTAAAGCTCAACGAACTCCTGCACAGCGACCAGACGCGGGCGTTCATCGAGAAGAAGTGGCCGGGGGGAGACGTGTCTCCTGCCTTTTAGAGGTCCTCTTCGATGGCGTCGGACGGGAGCTCTAATCTCCGCGAATGTTGTCCCGCAATGTCTTACCCGGATAGGTGGTCCGGTAGCGTCCGCGCCGCTGCAATTCCGGTATGACCAAGTCGACGAACTCCTCGAAACATCCCGGTGTATAGGTGGCCAAGAGCATGAAGCCGTCGGCACCGCCATCATCGAGATAGGTCTCCAACTGATCGGCAACTTCGCTGGGGGTACCGATCACCTGGGGCATCGAGAATCGGAACGCGTAGATGTCAGCGGCGTCGCCGACCGTCACGCCGGCACCGGCCCCGCTAGCCACCAGGGCATCTTTGACACCCTGGATCCCCGGCACTGGGATATCCGCGAGCGGAGCCGACGGGTCGAACTCAGAGAAGTCCACGCCCAGCTGACCGGACAGCATCGCCAGCGACGCCTCCGGGCGCAACAGGGAGCGCAGGTACGCGGCCTTCTCCTGGGCCTCCACCTCACTCTGCCCGATGATCACCTGCGCCCCGTAATAGAGCTTGACCGATTCGGGATCCCGACCCGCTGCAGCCACCCGCCCACGGATGTCGTCGGAGTATGCGCGCATGGACGCCACTGTCGGCTGGATCGCGAAAATCGCCTCAGCCGTACGCGCGGCGAATCGGCGCCCCTGTTCGCTCGCTCCCGCCTGCCACAGCACCGGGCGGCCCTGCGGTGACGGCGCCACGAAGTGTCTTGCGCGGCAGCGGAAGTACTTGCCCTCGAACCGCACCTCAGCGATCTTCTCCGGATGCGCGTAGATACCGGTCTCCCGGTCGGCGACGACCGCGTCGGGCTGCCAGGAGTCCCAGAGTCGGCAGCACAGCTCGACGTACTCCTCGATGCGCTCGTAGCGGGTCGAGCGGTCGGGCATGTCCTGGCCGTAGGCGGCGAACTCCGACGGCGAGTACGACCCGACGATGTTCCACGCGATACGGCCGCCTGATAGATGGTCGAACGTGGACAGTCTGCGCGCCATGGAGTACGGGTGCTCGAAGGCCGTGGAGAGCGTGATGCCGACGCCGAGATGCTCGGTCGCGCCGGTGATGATCGGTGTCAGCGCCGCGGGCTCGTGGGTCGGCGCCTGCACCGCGTAGCGAACCGTGGCATCCGAACTGTCCTCGAACGAGTTGTATGGCGCGAGTTCGTCGGCCAGGAACACGGCGTCGAACAGTCCACGCTCCAACGTCCTGGCTAGATGCTGCCAATAGGGGGGCGCAGCGTAGTCGTAGCCGACCTTGTCCAGTGGATGACGCCACATGCCGACGGAGTGGCTGCTGACCCCGTGCTGCATGAAGGCGAGGAAGTGTGCCTGCCGCAGTGACTTTCGACGAGTCAGCTCAGTACTCCTGCAGACTCTCGCGCAGGGTGGTCCCGGGGTAACGAGTCCGGTAGCGGCCACGCCTCTGCAATTCCGGCACGAGCAGCTCGGTCACGTCGTTGAAGCAGCCCGGGGTGTCGGTGGCCAAGAGCATGAAGCCGTTGCAGCCACCGTCATCGAGGTAGTGCTCCATCTGGTCGGCGACGTCCGCCGGCGTACCCACCGCTACGGGTGCACCCATCGACACGCCGTAGATCTGAGCGGCTTCACGCACCGTGACTGGGGCGCCGTCCTTGGCTTCGAGGATCGCATCGAACAACCCGCGGATGCCCTGTACGTCGGCGTCCACGACATTGTCATCGAGTCCAAGCGTGGAGAAGTCGAAACCCGTGTGGCCAGAGAGAATTCCCAATGCACTCTCGATCTGCACCTTCTCCACGAACTCCGCGTACTTGTCGTTGGCACGCGACTTGTCACGGTCGATGATCGTCTGGAGACCATAGATGAGCTTGACGGACTCCGGGTTCCGGCCGTGATCGTCTGCACGCGTACGGATGTCGTCGGCATAGGCGCGCATGCTCTTGGGCGTTGGGAAGATCCCGAATACGGATTCGGCGTGCTTGGAGGCGAATTCGCGCCCTTGCTCGGATGACCCGGCCTGCCACAGCACCGGCCGCTTCTGTGGCGACGGTGCGACGAAGTGACGGCCCTTGGACTTGAAGAACTCACCCTGGAAGTCGATCTCGCTCACCTTGGAGGGATCGGCGAAGATACCGTTCTCCCGGTCGTACACGATCGCGTCGTCGTCCCAGGAATCCCAAAGCTGGTACAGCAGCTGCATGTACTCCTCGACGACTTCGTAGCGCTTGTCGCGCGGCGTTAGGTTGTCCTTGCCCATCGCCTGAAACTCGCTCTTGGAGTACGAGGTCACGATGTTCCAGCCAACGCGGCCAACCGTGAGGTGGTCCAGGGAGGACAGGTGGCGCGCCATCATGTACGGCGGTACGAACGACGTCGACAAGGTGATGCCGATACCGAGGTGTTTGGTGAAGGCTCCGACGATCGGCACCAACGTGGCCGGCTCGTGCACTGGGAACTGGCCTGCGTATTTGACGACTGGGTCCGAGTTGCCCTTGTAGGTCGTGTACGGAGCGAGTTCGTCGGCGATGAACATGGCGTCGAACAGACCGCGCTCCATGATTTGACCGAGGTCGCGCCAGTACTCCGGACGCGACCAGTGATACCCGACCTTGTCGCGTGGATGCGCCCACATCGTGGAGGCGTGGTTCATCACACCGTGCTGGACGAAACCCAGCAGGTGCGCCTTCTTGATAGTCACGCGGTGTCCCTACGGTCGATGACGAATGCCGCGATCACGGCCACGGACGATCCGATCGCGAGAATGGCGGGCAGGTACCAGAACACGCTGCTGATGCCCAGAAGGACGATGACCAAGGTGGAGAAGATCACCGCCCCGATCGCCTTCCAGCTAAAGCCACCATCGTCACCGAAGTCATCGCTTGAAAGGTCCTCCTCCGCACCCGTGGTGGCGGAGGCCAGCACCTCCGTTCGGACCCGAGCAAACGCCTGCACGGCCAGCGTGATGTAGACGACTCCGACTGCGACGCCGACGATCACGGCGATCCAGAACGCGATCATCGGACCGGATCCGGGTCAGCTGCGTTGGTAGCCACGGCGGCGCCGTCACGCTCGGCTGGCGGCTCGCCGGGCGGGCTTTCGGCCAGTGCATCGCTGCGGCGCAACTTCGCGAAGTCGAAGCTCTGCCGCGACAACAGGCTGATGCCCACAGCCGCCGCGAGCGAAATGACCTCCAGCGTGACGATGCCCTGCAACTCACCGACGAGTTGACGCACGGGATAGCCGACGGCGATGGCCACCACCAGGCTGGCGACGAACGCCGTCGAGGTCAGGCG
>NZ_JBOGDD010001094.1:0-14593 GCF_050701675.1 Mycobacterium sp.
TCACTGCACCGTGCGACGGCTGGCCGAGCCGGTGTCGTGCTGCGCCCCGGTGGAGGTGATGCGGTCAGCGACCTCACGGCCCCCGATCCGCGCGCCGACTACCGAGCTGCCCGATGGGCCGAATACGCACACGTCCTCACCGGATTGTGGTCCAGCTTCTCCTCCGACGCGCTGGTCGGCGACCAGGCAGGCGCGGTGGTGGTCGAGGACCGCCTGATCCACTCGATCGATCACGACGGGATCTTCTACCGCGTCACCGGCCCACTGGATGGACCCTCGGCACCGCATCGCCGACCTCTGCTCGTCGCGGCCGACATGGACGTACTGGGGTGGGACGTGGTGGCCGCCGTCGCCGACGTCGTCCTCGTCGAAGAGCACGAGGTGGCAGGTGCCGATGTCCGGCTGCGGGACGCCCTCGGCACGGCACGGCGCGCCAGAGGTGACGTTCGACTACTGGGCAGGCATACGGCGCCGGCCATCGCACGGCCGCGCGACCTCCTCGACTGGGCTCTCGACCACCGACTCGACGGGCTGAATCTCACCGTCAGCGGGGGCATCGAGGACACCCGCGTGGTGTTGGCCGGGCTGATACCACCACTCGTGAACGCGACCCTCGTGGGGGCGCACCATCCCAGACCCCCTGGCCGGGGACTGTTCGACCGGAAGGGGTCATTGAGATGACCGACACGGCCCAGGCGCAACCACGCACAACCGGCTTATTCTGACCACCCGACTCAAGTACGAAGGATTTCATCAATGCCGGAATACGGACAGTTCGAGACCACCTACCGCGCCGCCGAGAGCCGCTATGACCACCTGGAGTACCGCCGCACCGGGCAGAGCGGCCTGGACCTCCCCGTATTCTCCTTCGGTCTCTGGCAGAAGTTCGGCGCCGACTATCCTCATCAGACGCAGCGTGACATCCTGTTGCACGCCTTCGATCTTGGCGTCACGCACTTCGACAACGCCAACCGCTACGGCCCGCCGCACCGGGCGGCGGAGAAGACCTTCGGTGCGGTGCTGCGCCGTGATCTGGGCGCTCATCGCGACGAACTGATCCTCTCGACCAAGGCGGGTGGCGCGATCGGGCCGAGCCCGTATCTCAGGGGCGGCTCCCGCAAGTCGCTGCTGACCTCGTTGGAACACAGCCTTCGTGATCTGGGCACTGACTACGTCGACATCTTCTATAGCCACCGTCCCGACCTGACGGTACCGCTCGAGGAGACGGTCGGGGCGCTGGTCAGCGCCGTCCGACAGGGCAAGGCGCTCTACGTCGGCATCTCCAACTACGCCCCGGACCGCGCGCACGAGGCGGCCACTCTGCTACGCCAGGAAGGGGTTCCACTGCTCGTACACCAGCCGCGCTACTCGATCTTCGACCGCGGCCCCGAGCTCTCCGGTCTGGTCAAGGTCGCCGCAGCCGACGGCTTCGGGCTAGTGGTGTACAGCCCGTTGGCCCAAGGCCTGCTGACCGACAAGTACCTCGCCGACATCCCCGCCGGCGCGCGCGCCGAGAACAGTTCCTTCCTGTCCCCCGACGTCATCGACGACACCTACCGGCAACGGGCCGGAGCGCTCAACGAGATCGCCAAGCGGCGCGGGCAGTCACTGGCCCAGCTCGCGCTGCAGTGGGTGCTACGCCAGCCAGGCGTCACGTCGGCGCTGATCGGCGCCAGTTCGACCTGGCAGCTGGATCACAACCTGAAGGCGTTGGACTTCCCGGCCTTGACCGAGGGCGAGCTGGCCGAGATCGACCGCCACGGTGTGCACGGAACCGGGCTGCGTGTCTGACGGCCGGCCGATCGGAGCGGTTTGCCGAATTGCCACCGTAACGGTCTCGCGCACATCCGTCGGCGGGAATGAAACGGCACAACGGTCGGTTCGTCTAGATCGACACGAAGACTGGTCACAATCGATTTCGAAAGAAGTTGCATCATGAGCGGTTTCGCGCTGGGTATCGAGCTCGACGGCGAAGGGCTGCACCCGCAGGCATGGCGCCGGGCGGGCCACCCGCCGAGTGAGTCGCTCAGCGGTCCCACGCTGATCCGGAAGGTGCGAGCCGCCGAGAACGCGGGCTTCACCTTCGCGACGTTCCAGGACTCGATCGTGCCTCCGAAGGACGGCATCAGGGCCCGCGTCGACGCGGTCAACCGGGCCTCGTTCGTGGCTGCGGCGACCTCGACGATCGGGCTCGTCCCCGTCGTCGAGACGACGTATGCCGAGCCGTTCCACACGTCGTCGCAGCTCGCCACGCTCGACTACTCGTCTCGGGGTCGTGGTGGCTGGATCGCTGCTCGCGTCGCCGACGCCGAGGCGGCCAGGGCGTGGGGCAGACCGGTTCTCACCGAGGGAGCCGATCTGGACCGCGAACAACGGGATTCCATCACCGTGGTGCGGAACCTGTGGGATTCGTGGGAGGACGATGCGGTCATCCGTGACTTCGACCGCGGCCGCTTCCTGGATCGGGACAAACTGCACTACGTCGACTTCGAGGGCGAGGCGTTCTCGGTGAAGGGACCGGCCATCGTGCCGAGACCCCCGCAGGGACAATTGGTGGTTTTCGGCACCGAGGACGATCGCGCACGGGTCGACGTCGTCCTGGTCACCGAGACGGATCACGACGCGGCGGTCGGCGCCGCAATCCGCAGCGCAGGACTGGCGTTCGTCGAGGTCGACGTCACGCTCGACACACCGCACTCCTCTGCCGCCGACCGCCTCGTCGCCCTCGACCAAGAGCAGCCAGCCGGCGTGAGTTTGCGACTTCAGTACACCGGTGCGGCAGCAGGATTGGTGGAACTGCTGACCGATCTCGCCGGCCACGCCGACGGGGTACGCCTGTTCCCCACGGTGATCGACGAGGATCTGCCCGCTCTCGCCCGGTACGTCCTGCCCCGGCTGTTCACCTCCGGCGTGGCGCATCGACCCGTGCCCGGATCGACGCTGCGGGGCAACCTCGGTCTCGCCAGGCCCGCCAACCGCTACTCGAAGGCGTGAACCCCACATGAGCTCATCTGAAACACTCCGCCCCGACGCGCAGGTGCACTTCGGTGTCTTCTTCCAAGGCGTCAATCACACGACGATCTGGTCCGATCCCGCGAGTGGCTCCCAGATCGACTTCGAGACCTTCCGCCGCATGGTCACGACCGCCGAGCGCGGGCTGTTCGATGCCTTCTTCCTCGGTGAGGGACTGCGACTTCGGGAGCAGGACGGCAAGATCCTCGATCTCGACATCGCCGGTCGTCCCGATGCCATCGCGCAACTGAGCGCGCTCGCGGGCATCACCGAGCACATCGGTCTGGTCGCCACCCAGAACACCACCTACAACGAGCCGGCAGACCTGGCCCGTCGCCTGGCGGGGCTGGACATTCTCTCCGGCGGCAGGGCGGGGTGGAACGCCGTCACCACCGACAACGCCTGGACCGGGGAGAACTTCCGACGCGGCGGGTTTCTCGATCACGCGCTGCGCTACGAGCGGGCGGGCCAGTTCATCCAAGCGGCCCGCGCGATCTGGGACTCGTGGGCCGACGACGCCATTGCGACGTCAGCTGACAGTGCGGCCTGGGTTGAGTCGAATGCCGTTCGGCACCTTGATCTTTCGACGTCGCAGTTCGACATCTCGCTCGACGCGACCCTACCGCGCAGCTCCCAGGGGCATCCGGTCATCTTCCAAGCCGGCGACTCGCCGACGGGTCGCGACTTCGCCGCAGCCAACGCCGACGTCATCTTCTCTCGGCACGGCACGCACTTCGACGACGCGCTCGCATTCGCCAACGACATCCGTGCGCGCCTACGTGCCGCGGGCCGACCCGCAGACGACATCAAGATCCTGCCAGGCACCCAGATCGTGCTGGCCGAGCAGGCGTCGGAGGTAGAGGAGAAGAGACGCTGGGTGCTCGACGGTCAGTACACCGGACAGACCGCGTTGTCGCTCGTCGGATTGGTTTGGGGGCGTGATCTTTCCGACCTCGACCCGGACGGTCCACTCCCAGAGGACGATCCGATACCCGCTCCCATTTCGGTGACCCGCGGTGCGGCAAGGGACGGCAAGGACCCGGTCGCCATCGCCAAGGAGTGGCGCGCGCTGGCGGAGGCCAAGAACCTGTCGCTGCGGGAAGTGGCCATCGAGACGTCCGCGCGTTCGGGATTCGTTGGTACGCCGGGCCAGGTCGCCGACGAGCTCGCCCGCTGGGTACGCGCAGGCGCGACCGACGGCTTCAACATCTCGCCCTACATCGTCCCTGGCGGACTCGACGAGATCGTCGACTGGCTGGTGCCCGAACTTCAGGAGCGCGGCGTCTACCGGACCGAGTACACCTCGACGACGCTGCGTGGCAACCTCGGGCTTCGTGAGCCGCTGACGCGACGCGAGCGGGTTCACCCCGAGAGCAGCGCCACGGGCTAGCGGGTCAGTGACGTGCTATCACGTGGCGTCGGCTCGCGGCTCGAACTCGAAGAATCTGACAGTGGGGTCGAAAGCCGGTGTCACGCCACGGAACACCTGCGTTCCCACGCTGAAGCGCCGACCGTCCTCGTAGTCGAAACCGACTTCGTCGAACTCCGCCTCGCCAAACCACGAACGGATCTGGGGTGTCAGGTCGGGTGCGCCCCGATGACGGGTCCACAACACCGTCGCTCCGGGCCTGCACAGCTGAGGTAGGCCGCGAATGGTGGCTCGGATGTCCCCCTCGCTGACGTTTCCGAAGATGCCGCAGGCGAGCACCACGTCGGCCGGGGCCAGACCGGCGTAGACAGAGGAGAGCCCGGCGTTGCCGGCGACGACCTCCACGCGATCCAATCCCAGCGCTTCGGCGGTCGATCTGGCTGACGCCGCGATATCGCGGTCGAGCTCCACCAGTCGAGCGGTTACGTCGTCGCGGCGCGGATGGTTCGGCAGCACGCCCAGTACGTCCCGCCCCTCACCGGCGCACAGGCTGATCAGCCGAATCGGTCCCGGTGGCGCCACGAACAAGGCGTCGGTGAGACGACGCTGGACGTGGACGAGCCGGCGCGACAGGTCGGAATCGGAATCGGCGTACCCCTGGTGCCAGCTCTTCCAGTCACGCTGTTGTGCCGCGCTCACACTGCCCCCAAGGCGACGGCGCCAATGGCTTCAAGGACCGCGTCGGTGTTGGGTGGATGCAACGATCCGGTGCGCACGTCGCGGTAGAGCCGTTCGAGCTCGTGTCGTTTGGACACCGACGACGCACCCACCACCTGTACGGCGATGTCGACGACCTCACGTGCCGTGGTGGTGGCGAACTCCTTGACGGCCAGCCCGCGCAACCCTGCCCAGATCCCCGGCCCTGGGTGGGTCACGGACTCCACGAACGCGGACACCGCTTCGAGCTTGATCTCTGCTTGCGCCACCTGGCGTTGCACGGCAGGTTTCTGTGCGTGCCGAGTGATGTCCTGCCGCAGCGTGGTTCGGGTCTGGGCGCCAATTATCGCCAGGTCAAGGGCGCGGCGGGCAATGCCGAAGTACACGCTGGACAACAGCGGCAGATACCACGACAGCAGTACGCCGATGTAATCGGGATATACCGGCCCGACGGGGTGGCGGGCGACCGTCTTGTGCGGTTCGGCGAGCGCGTCCTCGAAGACGGTGTCGTGGCTCGCCGTTGCCCGTACCCCCAACGCGTCCCATGTCTCTTCGACGCGCACACCGGGCGCATCGCGCCGGACGAAGGTGTGCACGATGACCGGATTGTCGGGGTCCGAATCGTCACGAGCGTGGATTCCGATCTGGTTCCACACCGGCGATAGCGAGGTGAACACCTTGCGTCCGGTGATCCGGTAGGAACCGTCCGGCTGGGGCACCGCTCGCACCTGTGCATCATCGAGTCCGACGTCGTTGCCACGCTCGCCGTGCCCAGCCGCGAAGACCTGTCCAGCGGCGATATCCCGCAGCAGCCACTCGAGGTCTGCGATGGCCCGCGCGGACGCTTCGGCAGCCGACCCGGCCCAATACAGATGCATGTTGATCGCCAGCGCGGTCGCCGGTGCCCAGTACGCGAGGTGGCGCTGTTCGAGGGCGAGTTCGGTCAGGGTCAGCCCCGCCCCGCCGAGCCGTTGCGGCAGGGGCGCCTTCAGATAACCTGCTTCGACGAGCTCGGCGAAATCCTCTGTGAAGAAGGAATTTTCGGCATCGTACCGAGCGGCCCGAGCGTGGAAACGTCGGTAGTCGTCGTCGGTGAAGAAGCGACTGTGAAAGCCGTCGGCCAGCGGACTGGTCCCGCTGACGACGATTGATTCTGGGCCTGGCGTGTCCTGGGTGGCGCCCGGCGCGGATGGAGCGGCATCGGTGACGGTCATGACATCGATGATGCCGACAACCGCGGCACATACCATCCTTGGAGTCGCGCAGATTGTTTCTGCCCGCGTAGCGGTTGTTCCCGGCCCGCGCCCCGAAGGCATCAGCCCTGACACCCAAATGAAATTCTCGACGTCGTACCGTTTGAGCGCGCGGAACAGTGGGCAAACTACCCACGGCAGGCCGGCGGAGTGTCCGCCAGATTGGGTTCTGCACCATGAACGATTCTCGACGCCGTCGAGCAATGGGCCGCAACACTATTCAGTGGCACGTCGAAAGGTGAGTCAATGCGAGCTCCCGTGATTGCGGCGCGACGAAGCTGATCCGCCCAAAACCTCAGTCCCGTTGAAGGAGAACGCATGTCCAACACGATCACACTTGCCGACGCTCGAACGGTCATCGCTGCGGCAGAGAAGCGCGCCAACGAACTCGGGCAGCCACAGAACATCGCCGTCGTCGACGACGGCGGCAACCTCGTCGCCCACGTGCGGATGGACGGGGCCTGGCGCGGCAGCGTGGACATCAGCATCAACAAGGCGTGGACGGCGCGCTCCTTTGACATCGAGACCAAGGAGCTCGCCGAGAACAGCCAGCCGGGTGGACCGTTCTACGGCATACACGCGAGCAACGGTGGTCGCGTCATGATCCTCGCCGGAGGTATCCCGTTGCAACGCAACGGCACGATCGTCGGTGGCGTCGGAGTCAGCGGTGGCGACGCCGAGCAAGACCAGACCGTCGCCGAAGCGGGAGCAGGCGCCCTCTAACCACCGATTCTCGCCGATCCCCGTTCAGCGCTTCCCCTGCGCGCGGTAGCGTCGATGCATGGGGATCACATTGGCAACTGGCTTCTTTGGCGGTGCGGGTCAAGGTGGCCGTCAGATCATCGAGCTATTCGCCGCATTCGGACTCACTGCCCTCATCGGACTGGAACGCGAGATTCAGGGCAAGAGCGCCGGTCTACGCACCCAGAGCATCGTGGGAACCTCAGCGGCGTTGATCATGCTCGTCAGCAAGTACGGCTTCTCCGACACGCTCTTTGCCGGTGCGGTCGTCTTGGATCCGTCCAGGGTGGCCGCCCAGATCGTCTCCGGCATCGGCTTTCTGGGTGCGGGGCTCATCATCACCCGCCGCGGAGCCGTTCAGGGACTGACGACGGCGGCGGCGATCTGGGAATCCGCAGCCATCGGGATGGCTAGCGGCGCGGGGCTGTTCTTGCTGGCCGCCGTCGTCACCGCCATGCACTTCATCATCGTTCTGGGGTTCGCGCCGCTCGCGCGACGATTGACCGCACGGTTTCGAGGTGCGATGCGCGTACACGTCATCTATCAAGATGGACGCGGAGTGCTGCGACAGCTCTTACAGACGTGCGCCCTGCACGATTGGCAACTGACGGCGTTGTCGGCCGACCTGCCGGGAGCTCCCTTCACCGGCGACTCGCTGAGTCCCGCGGTGCACGGCCAGGTGGGCGTCATGATGACGCTGTCGGGAGCACGAATCGTCGACGCCACTAGGGTGCTGGCCAGTGTCGATGGCGTCATGAAGATCGATCAGCTCAACGACGACTCCGAGTAGCGGGCTGCTGCACGTCAGAACGAGTCCGCGGTCCGAAACGTCTCGGCCGACGATCGTGCGAACGCGTCGAGTCGCTGCTGCTTGGTGCGCTGTAGGTGCTCGGCGACGGCCTTGCCTGCGGTGGCACCGTCGCCCGACTCGATCGCGTCGAGGATGGCGCGGTGTTCGTCGGCGACCACCACCAGATCGTCGTGGTATTGGGCGTCGCGATCATAGATGCGTAGGCGGGCAACCAGGTTGGCGAGCGTCTCGCGCAGGGTGGAATTGTGGGAGGCGACCCAAAGCACCTCGTGCCACTGCGAATTGAGTTGCCGTGCGACCGCGGGATCTTCCTCTGCGCAGGCCTGGCGATGCAGTTGCGTCAGATGCGCGAGTTGCAGATCCGTCCGGCGGGTCGATGCCGCTTGCGCTGCGGCCTGCTCGAGGACGATCCGCACGTCATAGATTTCGATGACGTCGTCGGGCGCCCCCGACCGGATGCGGTATCCGCGCGCCGCCCTGGTGATCAAGCCCTCCTGCTCGAGTCGGTTCAGCGCCTCGCGGACGGGTGTCCTGGACACTCCATATGCCGTGGTGAGTGTGCTTTCACTCAGCGGTTCCTCGGGAGAGAATCGACCCGCCAGCAGATCCGCGCGCAGGACGGTGTGAAAGGGCATTCGATGCACTCGCTCTCCTCGCCTATCGCCCTAGCAAGAATACATTTTGGCCATGGATGTATACATAAAATACTCATAGTGAGGCGAACGGGGACTGATCAGCGTCAATGGCTCCATACTGACCGCCTCAGCGAATCGCCACGAAGGAGTCCCCATGAGTCGTCCACAGTCTGAAACGACCCCTGACTCACCGGAGCGCGTCAACATCGGCTCCGTCTTCCGCTGGCGGGTCGTCGACATCGTCGTCGCCAGCGTGCTCGCAGTGGCCGCAGGCCTCGTGTTCGTGCTGTGGAACATCGCGTCCAATCCCATCAGTGCACCGCTCAGTGCGTTGCTCCCCGGCCTGCAGGCTCTGGCCGGGGGCGGCTGGCTCTTCGCGGGCGTGCTGACCGCCCTCGTCATCCGCAAACCGGGTGCGGCGTTGTACGGAGAACTCGTCGCCGCCACTGTGTCCGCCCTGGTCGGCAATCAATGGGGTGTCCTCACCCTCGAATCCGGCCTAGTGCAGGGCCTCGGCGCCGAGCTCGTCTTCGCCGTGTTCCTGTACCGCAGGTGGAATCTGCCCGTCGCTCTGCTGGCAGGGGCCGCCGCCGGTCTCGCACTGGCGATCAACGATCTCATCCTCTGGTACCCGGGATCGGCGGGCGCGTTCGCCACCATCTACACGGTCGCCGCGATCATCTCCGGTGTCCTGATCGCCGGGCTGCTGTCGTGGTACGTGGTCAGGGGGCTGGCGAAGACCGGTGCGCTGAGCCGATTCGAGTCCGGCAGGGTGGGACTGCGCAGCCGCGGCGCCCAATGAGTTCACCGCCGGACGCCGTCGGCGGGGCTGCCATTACGGCGGCGGGCTGGGGCTGGCGTCATGCGGGGCGCCCAGACTGGGCGGTGCGCAACCTCGACTTGTCGATTTCGCCCGGTGAGCGCGTTCTGCTTCTCGGTCCGTCGGGAGCGGGCAAGTCGACTCTGCTGCACGGTTTCGCCGGACTCCTCGGCGGTGCGGAGGACGGCCTGGAGACAGGACGACTACGGGTCGACGGTGCGCCTCCGAACCACCGACGGTCGCGCATCGGCATGGTGCTGCAGGACCCCGATTCGCAGGTGATTCTCACGCGCGTCGGCGACGACGTGGCCTTCGGGATGGAGAACTTCAACGTCCCGCGCGAACAGATCTGGCCACGCGTCACAGAGGCACTGCGCGCCGTCGGTCTGCAGGTACCGCTGGATCACGACACCTCGGAACTCTCGGGCGGCCAGAAGCAACGGTTGGCATTGGCAGGCGTCATCGCCATGAACCCCGGCCTGATCCTGCTCGACGAGCCGACCGCCAACCTCGATCCAGTCGGTGTCATCGAGGTGCGCGATGCGATCGCCGCCACCGCCGCACGAACCGGGGCCACGGTGGTCGTCATCGAACACCGCACCGAGGTCTGGCTACCAGTGGTCGACCGCGTCGTCGTCCTCGGCTCCGAGGGCGAGGTCATCGCCGACGGCACCCCTGAGAACGTCATCCGGCGCGAACACGACTATCTTCTGGAATCCGGCGTCTGGGTTCCTGGGACGCCGGCACCCGAGGTCGACCGCCACCGGTCGACGCGCACCGCGGCCCTCCTGTCCGCGACCGATCTGTCGCTCGGCTACGGCTCCGGCCCACACATCCATTCCGGGTTGAACTTCGAAATCGCCAGGGGCCGTGTCACAGTCGTGACAGGGCCGAACGGAGCCGGGAAGTCGACGCTCGCACTCACCCTCGGTGGATTACTCCCCCCGGCGCGAGGACGAGTCGACGCCGCTGCCGACTTCGCCCCGTCACCGAAACGCCGCGAACCCATCCGCTGGCGGTCCAAGGAGTTGCTGAATCGTATCGGCAGCGTCTTCCAGGATCCCGAGCACCAGTTTCTCAAGGGCACGGTCCGCGAAGAACTCGAGCTCGGGCCGCGGGTTCTCAAGCGCGGTCGTGAGGAGACCTCCGCACTCGCCGACGAATTGCTCGAACGGCTTCGTCTGAGCCATCTCGCGGAAGCGAACCCCTACACCCTCTCCGGTGGAGAGAAGCGACGACTCTCGGTCGCGACAGTGCTCGCGACGAGACCCAATCTGATCGTCCTGGACGAGCCGACGTTCGGACAGGATCGCCGCACCTGGGAGGAGCTGATCCGGCTGCTCGCCGAAATCGCCGATGGTGGTACCGCGATCGTGGCCATCACCCACGATCTGGACTTCGCCGCCGCGCTGTCCGACGACGAAATCACCCTGCCCTCGTGGGAACCTGCGGCTGCGGACGGTGTGCGATGACGACCGACACCGCAACTGCACCCGCTGCGGTGCGACCCGTGAATCCCGTCGCGAAGCTGATGACCGCGCTGGTGATCGCCCTGGCCCTGGTGCTCAGCGTGGACTGGGTCTCTGCGTCGACCGCTCTCGTCCTCGAGATCGTCCTGATCTTCATTCTCGGGGTTCGGTTGCGGCCCTTCCTCATTCGCAGTGCGGTGATCGTCACCGGCGCTGGCCTCACCGCACTCACGATCCTGCTCTACGGTCAGCCAAGCGGCGTGGTGCACTGGCACTTCCTGCTCGTGAATGTCAGCGATGGATCCATCACGCTGTCGCTGGCGACCTTCGTACGGGTACTGGCCATCGCGCTTCCGTCGGTCTTCCTGTTCGTCGACGTGGAACCGACCGAACTCGCCGACGGGCTCGGACAGGTTCTCAAGCTCCCCGCCCGATTCGTGCTCGGCGCACTGGCAGGCCTGCGTCTCGTCGGATTGCTCGGCCAGGACTGGCAATACCTGGGTTACGCACGCCGCGCGCGGGGCGTAGCCGACCACGCGCGGCTGCGCCGCGCGGCCGGGCAGGCATTCGCTCTGCTGGTGTTCGCCGTACGCCGCGGGTCCAAGCTCGCCACCGCGATGGAAGCGCGCGGGTTCGGCGCGTACCCGACGCGGACCTGGGCCAGATCGTCGGACTTCGGCGGACGCGAGATCGCGCTCATCGGTGCTGGCGTCGTCATTGCGGCCACGGCGATCTCGGTCTCCGTCGCCACGGGAGCTTGGAACTTCATTGGCACTCGATGAGGCCCTGCGCCGCCTGCATGCGTCCGCCGCGACGACCGTGCTGATCGACGGGCGCTCCGGATCGGGGAAGTCGACGCTGGCCACGCAGCTCTGCCTGGAATGGTCCGACAGCGTGCTGGTCCGCCTTGATGACGTCTATCCAGGGTGGGACGGCCTCGCGTGGGCGGTCGAACACATCCAGTCCTCGTTGCTGCGACCTCGGTCCGAAGGTCGCGCCGGACGCTGGCGCGCTTGGGACTGGGACGGGCAACGCCCCGGCGCCTGGCACACCGTCGAGCCGGGGCGGCGGCTCGTCGTCGAGGGGGTGGGCGCACTCACCCCGCACAACCGGTCGCTCGCCGACCTGGCCATCTGGGTCGACGCCGACGACGCGGACCGCAAGCGGCGGGCACTACTGCGTGACGGCGAAACCTATCTGCCGCACTGGGATCGGTGGGCGGCCCAGGAAGACGACTTCATCGCCCGATACGACCCGCGGCGCAACGCCGACCTGATCGCCCAGCCCGTCGCGGACGGATTCACGCTGACGGCGGCGGAGAGGATGCCATGACCACCCGGCTATCACTTGCCCTCGAGTACTTCCATCCCTGGCCCAACTCCGCAGACTTCTACGTCGCCCGCCACCACGGCTGGTACGCCGACGCCGGTATCGAGCTGCAGATCCGCACCGTCGACCCCGGCATCGGCGACGGACTCGAACACCTCGAGCGCCAACTCGTCGACCTCGCAGTATTTCCCACCAACCGGCTGCTGGTCCGCGTCGACGGTGGCCAGCAGTTGCGGGCGCTGAGGGCGATCAACCAGCGCGGGCTCGAGACGATCCGCACCTTGGAGAGCAGCGGGATCGGCACGCTCGCCGAACTGGCCGGGCGGCGGCTGGCCCTCAATCCCACGCCCCGCGGATTGGCGATGGTGCGCGATCTGGTGCGCCGCGCTGGAGGCCAACCCGACGACGTCGTCCTGGTGGACGTCGGCGCCCGAGAGCTGACGAGTGATGACCTCGCGGCGGGTGCGGCAGACGCCACGTTCGGGTCGTACTGGGCGTGGGACATCCTGCTCAGCGAGCATCCGGACCGACCCGAGCGGGTATGGCGCGTCGACGACGAGCTGCCCTTCGGCTACCACAGCTACCTGTTGGGTGCGCGCGCCGACTTCGCCGCGGCGCAACCGAATCTGTTGGATGCGTTTCACGACGCGACCGACCGCGGGTTCCGTTACGCAGCAGAGCATCCCGCCGAAACGGTCGAGGTGCTGCGCGGCGTGACGCCGTACTTCACCGACCATGTCATCACCAGATCGCTCGAGGCGATCTCCGGCACGTGGTTCCACGACGGGCAGTGGGGAACCATCCGCCGTGAGCTCGTCGAGCCCTACGCACACTGGCTCGCCGAGCACGGCATCCTCTCCACGCCCGAACGGTGGCAAGAGGCGGTTCTGGACGCCTCGGCGGCTGGAGCGGGCACCGCGACATGAGCCGGAATCCACTCGTCTCGGCCGAGGTGCTGGACCGGATGCGCACCGGCGCAACACCACCCGTCATCCTCGATGCCACGCTCGTGCTGCACAAGCCTCGCTTCGACGGCGACTTCCACGCCGAGAGTGGTGCCCCGCTCTGGGCCGAGGCGCACATCCCGGGATCGTTACACGTCGAGGTGGACACCGAACTCTCGATACCCGACGCCACCCACGACCGGCACCCGCCACCGCAGGCACTCGCCGACACGCTCGCCCGGCTCGGCATCGGCGCACGGACGCAGGTCGTGGTCTATGACAGCACCGGTGGGCTGTGGGCGGCCCGAGTCTGGTTCCTGCTGCGCTGGATCGGCGTACCGGTGACGGTGCTCGACGGCGGGCTGTCCGGCTGGCAAGAATCCGGACTGCCCGTCGAACGTGGACCCCGAGCCGAGCCGGCGCCCGTGCCGCGGTGGACGGCTCAGACCACCCACGATGCCTGGATCGACAAGGACGAGCTTCTCCACATCCAATCGGCCACAGGCAATCTCGTCTGCGGTCTGTCACCCGCCTCGTTCAGTGGGTCAGAGCCGACTCGCTACTCGCGCCGCGGCCACATCCCTGGCAGCGTCAACGTTCCCGCCCGCGCACTCTTCGACGACGAGGGCTTCATCGGCTCCGAGGCCGAGGTCGCGGCGCGTTACCGTGACGCGGGAGCAGACCTCGACGGTGAACTGTTGCTCTACTGCGGAGGCGGCATCTCGGCCACGGCGAACGCCCTCGCCCTCTCCTCGATCGGAATCCAGCACGCGCGGGTCTACGACGGGTCCCTCGAAGAGTGGAGCGCTGACCCCGCGCTGCCGCTGACCGTTGAACCGTCATCGAGCGGGACGCCGACACCGCGCTGAACTCAGTTGGCGCCCAGCGTATTTAGTGGAGATCGTCTTCGACGCTCACCCGTAGCGTGCCCCGCGTGACCGGGCTGCTGAAGACAACGTTGGTGGTTACATGTCCGAACATCACCAGCTTCGCAGCAAGAGTTTCGAGGTCGGACATGGATCGAGCCACGACCTTGAGCAGAAAACAATCATCGCCAGTCAGGTGGTGGGCTTCGAGGACCTGAGGCATGTTCTCTAGCAGTTCGTAGAACGGATTTCCCGTCCCGACGGATAGCTGCAGTCGGATGAAGGCGCTCAGTGGATAGCCCATGGCGGTGGGGTCGAGGACAGCCGTATAGCCCTCGACGACGCCTGCGTCAGACAGGCGGCGTATGCGTTCGGCCACCGATGACGGCGACATTGAGACCGCCCTCCCCAGGTCGGCGATACTGATCCGCCCATCGGACTGTAGATGTGCCAGTATCGCATCATCGGTCGAATCCAGTACTAGTCGCTGATTCAACGGCACACTGGCAGATCTTACCCCCGAATCAAACGCAAACTCCGTTGATCACCGTCGATAGCCCGTTCCGGGACTATGGTGCTGCGGGGAATGATTTGAGGCGTGATTGATCAAGCTGTGCTGCGATCCCG
>NZ_JBOGDD010001095.1:0-7099 GCF_050701675.1 Mycobacterium sp.
ATGAGGCGCTGTCCGAGGCCACCCGCTCGGCCATGGAGGCGGGCATCGCCGCCATGGTGCCGGGCAACAGGCTCACCGACGTGTCCCACGCCATCGAGACCGAGACGCACGCCGCCGAGGCGCGCCACGCCCGCAAGTACGGCATCGTCGCAGGCTACGGCGGGCATGGCATCGGCAGAAGCATGCACATGGACCCCTTCCTTCCCAACGAGGGCGCGCCGGGGCGCGGGCCGCAGCTGGCGGTCGGCTCCGTGCTGGCGATCGAGCCGATGCTGACGCTGGGCACGACGAAGACCGTCGTGCTGGAAGACGAGTGGACCGTCGTCACCGCGGACGGCACCCGGGCCGCGCACTGGGAGCACACCGTCGCCGCCACCGATGACGGCCCTCGCATCCTGACCCTCTGAGGCGACAGGTCGCTCGCAGGCAACTCACAGGCGCCGACCGGAAACTGTCAAGTGGTGCGCGTGGGCCGTGTACAGCGATTTAACTGAACTTCGCGACCGTCCGCTGCGTATTAACTGTCGGGAGGGTTGGGGAATGGACGATCCGGAGGCCGCGATGATGCGGGTTCTCTACGACGAGCACGCCGCCGCACTGTGGCGTTACGCGCTCCGGCTGACAGGCGATCAGGCTCGCGCCGAGGACGTCGTCCAGGAGACGCTGTTGCGGGCCTGGCGGCACCCCGAGGTCACCGAAGACGCCGAGCGGTCCGCCAGGGCGTGGCTGTTCACCGTGGCCCGCAACCTGATCATCGACGAGCGACGCAGCGCGAGATTTCGCAACGAATCCGGAACCGCCGACGTCGAGGCGATCGCCGACCGCCCCGGGCCGGACGAAGTCGACAACGCCTTGGACAAGCTCCTGCTCGGCACGGCGTTGAGCCAGCTGTCCGAGGATCACCGGGCGGTGATCCTGCGCTCGTACTACCAAGGCTGGAGCGTCGCGCAGACCGCGGCGGATCTGCAGATCGCAGAGGGCACGGTGAAGTCCCGGCTGCACTACGCGGTGCGAGCGCTGCGGCTCTCGCTGCAGGAATTGGGGGTGACACGATGACGCAATCTGAAGGACGCCACGGTCTCGAGGCGGTCGACGGTGACCGTTTTGCGACGTGGGATGCGGCATACGTGCTCGGCTCCCTGTCGAGCAGCGAACGCCGCGAATTCGAAGCGCACCTGGAGACGTGCGACCGCTGCCGGGCGGCGGTCGCGGACATCAGCGGCATACCTGCACTGCTGGCGATGCTCGACGTGGACGACGTCCGCGCGCTTGAAGAGGAACAGCCCGAGCCTCCGCCGCTGCGGCCCGAAGTGATGAAGTCCGTGCTTGACAAGGTGCGCTGGCGCAGGCGACGGGCGCGGTTGCTGACGTCGGCAGCCGTTGGACTGGCCGCCGCGCTGCTGGCCGTAGGGTTGGTGATCGCCGTGCGGCCCGGCATCGTGGGCCTGCAGAGCGGTACCGAGCAGGCGACGGCGCAGCAACTGGCGATGGACAAGCTGGTGGACACCCCGTTCAGCGCCAGCATCTCGTTGAGCAGCTTCGCCTGGGGCACCCGCATCGACATGGCCTGCACGTACGGCCAATGGTCGAGCGGCGAAGTTCCTCCGCCGAGCAACCTCGGCATGGTGGTTGTCGGCCGTGACGGCAGCCACACGCAGATCGCGACGTGGCTGGGCATGTCCGGTGCAACCGCGCTGCCGAGCGGGAACACACCCGTCGCGGCATCGGATATCGCTGCCGTGCAAGTGGTTTCGGTGGATTCCGGGAAGGTTTTGCTCGAACGCCAGCTGTGACTTCGCGCACGCAGTGAACCGTGGTGCCACGCGAGTCGTGTCACATGCAGGGGTTCAAAGGCAGGTGAGCAATGATCAGCAAGCACCGGGTGGTCGACCACGTGGTCGGCAGCCTCGCCGCTCGTGGCACGAGCCACGTCTTCGGCGTGGACGGCGCCAACATCGAGGATCTCTACGACGCCGCGCACTTCTGCGACGGGATCACCGCCGTACTGGCCAAACACGAGTTCTCGGCGGCGACCATGGCGGACGGATTCAGTCGGGCCACTGCCGACCTCGGGGTGGTGGCGGCGACCTCCGGCGGTGGATCGATGAATCTGATTGCGGGACTGGCTGAGTCGTTCACCAGTGGAATCCCCGTGCTGGCGCTGGTCGGTCAACCGCCCACCACTCTGGACGGCCGGGGCAGCTTCCAGGACACCAGCGGTCATGGCGGTTCCATCGACGCCCTTGCGCTGTTCTCTGCGGTGTCGGTGTACTGCCGACGGCTGCTGACGCCCGCGGACGTGATTACCGCGCTGCCCGAGGCGATCGCAGCCGCCCGCGCCGGGGGACCTGCGGTGCTGCTGCTGCCCAAGGACATTCAGCAGGCAGTCATCGACGTGGACGGAACCGCCCTACCCGACGACTTTCCGCAGTCCCGGCCTGGGGATCCGCGTCCGATCGCCCAGGCATTGCGGCGCGCGCTTGGGCCGGTCACCATCATCGCGGGCGAGCAGGTTGCCCGCGACGATGCACGCGCCGAACTCGAGGAACTGCGCGCCGCGCTGCGGGCGTGGGTGGCGACCGTGCCAGACGCCAAGGACGTCAGCGGATCGCCGGGCCTTGGCGCATCGTCGTCGCTCGGTGTGACCGGGGTGATGGGCCACCCGAGCGTCGCAGAGGCCGTCCGCAACAGCGCGCTGTGCCTGGTCGTGGGCACCCGACTGTCGATGACGGCTCGGGCCGGCCTCGATGATTCGCTGACGGGGGTGCGGACGCTGTCGATCGGGTCGGCGCCGCCCCATCTGCCGTGTACCCACGTCCACACCAACGATCTGCGCGCGTCGTTATCGCAACTGACCCGGTCGTTGACCGGCCACGGCAGGCCGCGTGGAGTACGCGTTCACGATGCGATGCCGCACACCGAGTTGGTGCCGCCCATCCACCGCGGTGACGGCATCCGGTACCGCGACGCGATGAGCGTGTTGGACGCGGCACTGCCCGACGGCGTCGACGTCGTGGTCGACGCGGGCAACACCGGAGCGTCTGCGATTCACCACCTTCCGGTACGCCGCGCGGGGCGATTCGTCGTGGCGCTCGGCATGGGCGGCATGGGCTACAGCTTCGGCGCCGGTATCGGGATGGCCTTCGCGAGGAAACGGCGGACCGTCATCGTCGCGGGTGACGGCTCGTTCTTCATGCACGGCATGGAACTTCACACCGCCATCCAGTACGGCCTGCCGGTGACGGTGGTGCTGTTCAACAACAACGCCCACGCCATGTGCGTCACCCGCGAGCAGTTGTTCTACGGCGACAGGTACTCCTACAACCGGTTCACGCCGAGCCGCCTCGGTGCGGGCCTGGCCGCGATGTTCCCCGGGCTGCCATCCGTCGACGTCACCGACGTCGGCCAATTGTCGGGGGCGCTGGGCGCCGCGTTGTCCCACGACGGGCCAGCGGTGGTGAGCGTCGAATGCTCCGCAGACGAAATACCCCCGTTCGCACCGTTTCTCGGTGCCACCCAACATCGTTCGTTCGACGTCATTGGTTCCAACAAGGAGATGATTCACGATGTCGCTGCCCGCGCTTGACGACATAACCGCCCACACCGGCAACGAGGAACCCATCGACGGGGTCGTCCGGATCGAGACTGCGCCAAGGGAGAAGGCCACGCCGATCATCATGGAGATGATGCGCTCGGTGTACCCGCACGACCAGGTCTTCGGCGAGTACTGCACCGTCAACGATTACGTCGACTGTCCACCCGACGAACTGTTCGAATACCTCTCCGACACACGCAGTCTCGAGGAGTGGACCTACAGCCTGCGGGGTTTCACGCCCACCGACGAGCCGGGGCTGTGGCTGGCCTACGACCGGCTGGGTTCGGAGACCGAGATCTACACGCGCACCGTCGCCAACCGCGCTGCCAGGACCGTCGACTACCACTGCGCATGGGACCAGGGCAGGCATCTCTGGATGGTCTATCTGATGCGCGTCGTGGACGCCCAGGTGGTGTTCGACAAGCCCGGCTCGGTGGTGCTGTGGACCAACTGCCATCACCCGTTCTACGACCACAACCCCTATCCGGACACCGCGCCGGCGCAACGACCGGTATGGGTCGGCGATTTCTGGGACATGTTTGGCGCAGGCCACGAGCTGGAACTGAAGAACCTCAAGGCGATTGCCGAATACCGGCACCGCAATGGTCTGCCGGTCACCCCGGCCTGGATGGGATGAGAACCTAGTGAACGCATCGAAGTCCGTCAGCTTGATCGACGTCTCGACGTACCTGCCCGGCAAGCCGATTGGCGCCGACTATTACGCCCAGTTCGCCGATTCCGACGATCTGCGCGACAACCTCATGTTCCGTGCCCCGAAGTTCCGCCACCACGTCGCGTCAGACGAGACGGCGATCGACATGGTCGAGCGGGCTGCGGCCGGGTTGGTGGAGCGGCATGGCGCTGACGCCTTGGCAGGAGTCGACGTGCTGATCACCCACACCCAGATGCCGGACATGCCGTTCTACGGTGGGGGCGGGGGAATGGCGCATCGCCTTGGCATGAAACCGAATTGGGTGATCGACCTGCACAACGGCGGATGTGCGGCGTTCGTGCTCGGTCTGAAGCTGGCGCGTCGTCTGCTGGCGTCCGGTGAAGGTCGCACCGCGCTGGTCGCCGTCGCGCAGAATTCGGCGGGAACGGCCTTCGATCAGCCGACCATCCGGCGCAAGGCGCAGGCGGCGGTGCCAGGGGATGGGGCGGCAGTCGGGCTGGTCACCCTGTCCGACGCCTCGCCGATCCTCGACGTCGAGTGCCGCACCTACGGCGAGTATGCGGGTGACATGACGCTCGCCGTCGACCCACCCCGAAAGTGGTGGCAGGCGGGCCCTGGCGAGGGCTGTATCGGATTCACCGAGAGCAAGATCACCAAGGTGTTGGCGCGGGGCAACCGGCAGGTGCCCGAGATTGCGTACGCAGTGTGCGACCGGATCGGCATGAAGCCCAGAGATCTCGACCTGCTGGTCACCAACCAGCCGAACCGGGTCTTCCTGCGCAACTGGCGCGAGGCGCTGGAGTTGCCCGCCGAACGGCATCGGGACACCTTTGATGAGTGCGGCAATCTGTTCGCCGCGGGCATTCCGGTGAACCTCGACCGGGCGATCACAGAGGGGCAGGTGAAGACCGGCGACATCGTGATGATGGCGGCGTTCGCGCACGCCGGTGACTTCGCGGGGGCCGCCGCCGTCAAGTGGGGAGGTCGCACCGGATGACGATGCACCTCGCGCTCACCGATGCCATCGAAGCGCTCGCGCCCGCCGTGAACCCATTCGCGTTGTCACTCAACGAGAATCCATTCCCACCGCTGCCGTCGGTGTGTTCGGCGTTGGCCGCGTCGCTCGACACCGCCAACCGCTATCCGGAGTTTCTGCCCGATCGGCTGCGCTCACTGATCGCGGGCCGGGTTGGCGTGCGCGATGACCAGGTGGTCATCGGCGCAGGGGCCACCGGGGTGGTGGTGCAGGTGCTGCACGCCGTCACCAGCCCCGGAGACACCATGGTGATGACGTCGCCGACGTTCGACGGATATCCGATCTTCGCCGAGATGGCCCGACTCCGCTCGGTCACCGTTCCGCTCGACCGGCACGGCCACCACGACCTCGACGCCATGGCCGACGCCGCCGCACGCGCGCGCGTGGTCGTGCTGTGCCGCCCCCACAATCCGACCGGCACCATCGAATCCGCCGCCGACGTCGAGCGGTTCCTGCGCCGCGTGCCCTCGGATACGGTGGTGGTGCTCGACGAAGCCTATGTGGAGTTCCTGGTACCCGAGCAACGGATCGACGCTCCCGCGTTGGTGGCGCGATTCCCCAATGTCGTGGTGCTGCGCACGTTCTCGAAGGCCTACGGGCTGGCGGGACTGCGCATCGGATACGGATTCTGCGCGTCCGACCTGGCGCGGCGGTTGTGGACCATGCAGCTGCCGTTCGGCGTCGGGTCCACGGGGCTTGTCGGTGTCGCTGCCTCCTACGATGCGGAAGCTGAACTGCAGCAACGCATCCGGGCGATCAATGCAGAGGGGCGTTACCTTCGGTCCCGGCTCGCCGCGATGGGGGTGTACAGCACGGATAGTCGCGCCAACTTCGTCTACCTGCCCGCCGGCGCACGGCCGTGGTCCGATGTCTTCGCGGACACGGGTCTGCGCGTGCGTGGCTACGCCGATGGCGGCGTGCGCATCTCCGTCGGCAACCGGCAATCGTCGCGCGCAGTGCTTTCGGTGGTGGCACAGAACTGACACACCGCGGCTGGGCTGAGTTCCCTCGCCCCCGACGTCGGGTGCGGTAAGAAGGGGCGTGTCCTCTGAACCCGCCGAGCGTGATCCCATCGCCCTGGCACGCGCCAATTGGGAGCGGTCGGGGTGGGGCGGGGTGGCCGACGGCATGGTCGCCGTCACGTCGGTGATGCGTGCGCACCAGATCCTGCTGGCTCGCGTCGAGACGGCCTTGCGCCCGTATGACCTGAGCTTCTCGCGGTACGAACTGCTCCGGCTGCTGGCGTTCAGCAGTTCAGGCGCGTTGCCGATCACCAAGGCCTCCGACCGCTTGCAGGTCCACGTCACCAGCGTCACGCACGCGATCCGGCGCTTGGAGAGTGACGGTCTGGTCGAACGGATCCCACACCCGACCGATGGGCGCACCACCCTCGTCCAACTGACCGACCTGGGCCGCTCGACTGTCGAGGATGCCACGGTCACGCTCAACGACGAGGTGTTCGCCGACATCGGGATCTCCGCCACCGAGTCGACGGCCCTGGCGGCGTCGATCGAGACGCTCCGCCGCCGGGCCGGCGACTTCTAGCGGTCCTGATACCGCCGAAATAGCATTCCCTGTCGTCAAGACCGCGGATTAACGACAGGGAATGCTATTTCGCGCGTTATTGGACTCGAACCTGGTTCTCGGGCAAGGCAAGCCACTCACGGAACGACTGCAGAGCCGGATTGAGCTGGCGCACGACGGCCAGATCCCGATCGCCGGTGAAGCGCGCGGAGTTCTCCGCGTAGTACTGGAACATGTTCCCCATCTCGACCGCGCCGGGGAAGCCCTGCGC
>NZ_JBOGDD010001096.1:0-29486 GCF_050701675.1 Mycobacterium sp.
CACTTGCGGGTTGGCGCCGTCGAGCACGTCGGCTCGACCGCGGTCCCCGGCCTTGCCGCGAAGCCGATTCTCGACCTCCAGGCTTCAGTCGCGGCCCTCGATGTCGCAGACGATGTGGCGGCCGTCCTCGCCGAGCATGACTGGCACTACGTCCCTCCGGTGCTGGATCACCGGCCCTACCGCCGATTCTTCGTCAAGGTCGCCAACGGTCACCGCACGGCCCACCTGCACCTCCTCGCAGCCGACGGTGATCGCTGGAAGGATCAACTCGCCTTTCGGGACGCGCTGCGCGCCGATCCCGAATTGCTTCGCGCCTACGCCCGGCTCAAGGCCCAGCTCGCCGAGCGCCATCGCGATGACCGAGAGGCCTACACCGCGGGCAAGAGCAGGTTCGTCCGCGAGGTGATAGGTCGGGGTACTGACCCGGACACGACGTAGTGCGCCCTGGCAAGATTCCGTCGATTCTTGGCGCGCACGACGGCGGCGACCGCACGGCCGCTGCCCTAACGTCGAGTCCGATGTCTGCGATCCTGCTGAGCGCCCACGTGATTCTGGCCGTGCTGGCCATCGGACCAATCGCGGTGGCGGCGAGCATCTTTCCGCGCTACGCCGGCACTCCCGGCGCCGGGCAGGTGCTACACCGGATCTGCGTGACGTACGGGGCGGTGGGAGTGGCGGTTCCCCTGCTCGGCATCGCGACCGCGGTGGCGATGGGCGTGCTGACGCAGCTGTGGGTGCTGGTGTCGATCGCGCTGACCGTGGTGGCGGCCGTCGTGCTCATCGTGGCGATCCTTCCCGCCCAGCGCGGCGCGCTCGCCGGCAACGACGTCGGCCGGCTCGCGATGACCACCGGGGTGTTCAACCTGCTGTGGGTGGCGGTCACCGTCCTGATGATCGTGCGGCCCGGTTCGTCAACCGGCGTGTGAGATGAGTTCGGAGGCCACGTATCCAGCGCATGTTCGCCGACGCCTCTGGTCATGGACTCACCATCGGATAGTTGGGTAACTCGAAGTCGTCGCGCACGCTTCGAGTAAGGAGCATGTCGGCGAGTGGACGGAAGTTCATCGTCCTCATCACCAGGTTGCGAAATCGGATGCCCAGCCGCGTCTGTGTCGCGAAGACCGGGAGAAGCTTCTGCGCCGCGGCCTGTTTGCCTTCGACGAATGGGCGCAGTCGCGCCTCGTAAGCTTCGAAGGCTCGTCGGTAATCCCCACGGGCGCAGGCGAGTTCGCCCGGTCCCCCCGCAGCGAGAACCGTCCGATGGATCGACCCGGCTGACTGTGGGTCACGTAGACGAGTTCATCGCGGGGCCGATAGCCCTCGACGACGCACGCCGCGACCACGCAGCCCAAATAGTGTTCGACGTCTGATTCGGACCCGAACGTCAGCCGGCGCACATTGGAGTGCAATCCGTCGGCACCGATGACGAGGTCGAAGTCGCGAGTCTTGGCCTGCGCAAAGCTCACAGACACGCCGTCGGGGTGTTCGTTGATCGCGGTAATGCCGTCGTCGAAGATGGTTTCGACGTCGTTGGCGATTGTGGCGTAGATGACCGCGGCCAGGTCGCCGCGCGGCAGGCTGGTGAACTTGCCGTCGGCCGCGTGCTCGATTGCGTCGGCGCCAAGGCTGGCTCCGACCCGGCCGTCGGGTCCGATCGAGCGGATCGACTGCACCTGGTAGCCGGCCTCGCGGATGGCCGCCTCGATTCCCATGCGTTGCGCGACCTGGTAGCCCACCCCCCAGAAGTCGACGACGTAACCGCCGGTGCGAAAGTTCGGTGCCCGCTCGATCAGCGTCGACTCGTGGCCGGTTCGGTGTAGCCAGTGCGCGAGCGACGGGCCCGCCACACCGGCTCCGCTGATCGCGATCTTCATTCCGTCAGCCCCTTCCACCGTGTCGTCGGCGGCCGGTGAACGCCTTCCACGCTATCTTCATCGGTGCAAAATGCACAATGGCTACTTCGCATACAATGCGGAATGCAAATAGTGCCGGGTGGATGTACCCTCCGGAACGGACGGAGGCCGCACATGGCATCAACGAAGAAACACAGCAGCGCCAACGGGTCGGCTGAAGCCGAGGGATACCCCGTCAGGCTCGAACGAGCCACCCAAGGACTGCTCGCGTTGAACGTCTCCGTCCTCGAGCACATGCAAAGCAGCGTCGGTCTGGAACCACTGCGAGCCCTCCAATCACTCGACCGCCGCGGCCCCAGCGTGGTGGGCGAACTCGGCGACGACATCGGCCTGGTGCCCTCCACCGCAAGCCGGCTCAGCGACCGCCTCGCCGAGGCCGGCCTCATCACCCGCCGCCCGGCACCGAGCAACCGGCGATCCACCCTGCTCGAACTCACCGACGCCGGCCGCGCCATTCTCGACGAACTGGTCGCGTTACGCGTCCGCGCGTTCGGCGACGTCGCCGATCAGATGAGCAACGAAGACCGCGACGCGCTCATTCAGGGCGCCAAGGCGTTCACCAGCGCGCAGCAACGATTGTCCGACAAGAGCAGCCAGCAGCGCGCCGAGTCCCGCCAAGCCAGCGACAAACCCTGACCGTCGACTCCAACGAGGGCGTCGTGCCAGCCAACTCGGTATGCCTCACTGCGAGTGCATCGTTGGTCACCGCTTGCATGTTGCGTACTTGCGGATGAGGACCAGTTCGGCGGGGGTCGGTTGGTAGACGCGTGGGTCGCGTGGTGTGCAACCGCCGATGGTCACTGCCACAGGGCCCCTGGCCATTCCGTAACCGCCGATATGGCCGAAGAGCTGGTCGCTGGCGCTGTAGAGCAGTGGGGTGGTCAGCTTTGCGGCGATCGGCAGATGGCGTGCCGCCAGCTGCAGCGCTACTGCGACATCGTGACTTGCCGTCGTCTTCTCCGAGATCCACACTGGCGGCGTGACTGGCCCGTTGATCCGCATCATGTCGACATGGGGGATGCGCTGATCGGCGTTGAGTTGCCGCCACACGTCCAGCTCGGCGGGTGTCGGAACTCGCCGGGAGAACACCATCTGGGTGGGCTGTTTGCCGGCACTGACCGTCCAGTCCATGCCCGCGAGATGGGCGAAACGGGCGGCCACGATGCTGACGGCGTCGGCGACTGTCGTGGCGTCGGCGGTATCGGCGAGCTTCACGGAGGCGACATTGGACCGTCCGGCCTCCTGGCGGGTCAGGGTCCCTGAAGGGTGGGCGATCGTGGCGCGCAGAGAGACGGTGGCCGCGGCGAAGGCGTGCCCCAGGTTCACCCAGTCCCTGGCTTGGCCGATGATCTGGTCCGGATTCGCCAGCGGTTGGTCTCCGCTGTCGACGGCGAATACGTTCCAGCCGCGGCGCAAGTCGAGTTCGGCGGCGTATCCGCGGTACGTTCCCGTGCCCAGATCGTGCAGATACCGGGTGACGACGGCAGCGGCTTGATCGGCGCTGGCATCGTCGGCGACATCGGCGTGGATGGAGAAGAGCACCGCGCCGCGGTTCGGATCGTTGACGTAGTCGGCGTGGATGCTCTGCACACCGCGCATGGCACCGAGCTGGTGGCCGAGTCGGTCCACTTCTGTGCGTCGATCGGGCACGGCGGCTTGGCATCCGGTCACCGATAGCAGCAGGGCCAGCAACACACTGCACAGCTGGGCGTGCCGTGGTCGGCGAACGCCCCCGGGTAACGCCGGTGAGTCCGAAATCCCGAATCCACGAGCGACGGTCATAGTCGCAGTATGCAATAGTTGCAGTCAGTATGGGTAACTGGGATGGAGCGAGGCGACGTCGCAACGAGCCCGCCGCGCGCGTCGAAGTCGCTGAGCGCCTGTGAGTTTGACTGTCGCCGTTCTGCTCGCAGTGGTCCTGCTCATTGCTCCTGGGACTGTCGTCGGGTGCGCTGCCCGACTACCGGTCCCGGTGTCGGTGGCGGTGGGGCCCGCGTTGACCTACGGCGTAGTCGGGCTGGCGATCATTCCGTTCGGCGCGGTCGGAATCCCGTGGAATGCGTGGACGGCGCTGATGGCTCTCGCTGGCGTCGTGGGTGTCGCGGTCGGCTGCCGGATCGTGCTGGCTCGATACCGAGACCATGACACCGAGGTGCTGGCCGTCGCCTCTGGACCGGCGTTCGTCGTCGGCGCTGGGGTGCTGCTTGGGGCCGTCCTGATCGGATACGCTGCCGTGTGCGGCATCCCGCACTGGGAGTCCATCCCCAGCACCTGGGATTCGGTGTGGCACGCCAACACAATTCGCTTCATCCTCGACACCGGTCAGGCGTCGTCCAACCACATGGGCGAGCTCCGCAACGTCGAGACCCACGCCCTGCTCTACTACCCGTCGGCGTTTCACGCGCTGGCTGCCGTGCTCAGTCAACTGACCGGCGCGGCTCCGGCCACGGCGTTCACCGTGAGCGCGCTCGCCGCGGCAACCTGGCTGTTCCCGGCCAGTGCCGCCGTCCTGGCCTGGCACCTGATGCGGTCTCGCACCACACAGTGGCGTGCCGCCGGGTGCGCCGCCGCAGCCGCGGCGCTGTCGGCGTCGTTCACGGCCGTGCCGTACGTGACCTTCAACACCGCCGCGATACCCAACCTGGCCGGCTACGGCATCGCGGTGCCCGCCATGGTCCTGACCGCGTCCACCCTCGGGCACCGCGATCGCGTTCCGCTCGCGATTCTTGCTGTGGTGGGCACCTTCTCGGTCCACACCAGTGGCGGAGTCGTCACCCTGGTGTTCCTTGCCGCATGGTGGCTGTTCGACGCGAGCTGGCATCCGGTTCGGGGCCGGGTCGCCGACGTCGTGACGCTGCTCGCCGCCACCGTGCCCGCCGGACTCATCCTGGTCCCGCAGTTCATCGCCCTGCTCCATCAGGCCGACGTCATTTCCGGTCACCAGTTCCGCACCGGACTGGGCAGGAAGCGCTCGCTGATCAACGCCGTGCTACAGCACACCCGCCACCTCAACGACTTCCCGATCCAGAACATCGTCATCGGACTCGCAGGAGTCGGCGCAGTGATCCTGTTGGTGAAGAAGGTCTGGTGGCCGCTGGCGGTGTGGCTGCTGCTGGTCGTGTCGATCGTGCGTTCGGCCGCTCCGTTCGGCGGCCCGATCGGGTTGGTGACCGGAAAGTTCAGCGACTTGTTCTACAGCGACCCGCGACGGCTGTCGGCTGTGGTGACGATGGTGCTGGCCCCGATGGCCGGTATCGCGCTGCTCACGCTGGCGACGACCGCCGGGTCGGCAGCGCGCCGTGTCCTCGACCGCGTCGCCTCCCGGTCGCTCACCGATCGTGCACGGCTGGCGGGGACCGCCGCGCTGATCGTGGCCGTAAGCGTCGGCTGCGCCTGGCACTACTTTCCGCGTCATCGACTGCTGTTCGGCCAGACGTACGACTCGGTGATGATCGACCACCGCGACACCGCCGCCATGGCCTATCTTGCAACGCTCCCCGGCGCCCACAGCACCCTGATCGGCAACGCCAATACCGATGGCACCGCGTGGATGTACGCGATCGCCGACCTACACCCACTGTGGACGCACTACGACTACCCGGTGCAGCAGGGTCCCGGCCACAACCGCTTCATCATCTGGGCCTACGCCGACGACGCCGACACCGACCCACGGGTCGCCCTCGCGGTCAAGGCACTCAATCTCCGCTACGTGCTGACGAGCACGCCGGTGGTCGGCGGGTTCGTGATGCCGGACGGGCTGGTGTATCTGGATCGATCGAAGTCGTGGGCGAAGATCTACGACAATGGCGAGACACGCATCTTTGAATGGCGCGGTCCGCGCCGAACGTGACGCCACTGCGAAGAATCCGCCAGATTTTCGCAGCCACGTCACGTTCGCGGCGTGAACCGACGCGTTGAGCCGATGATCCGACCCGGTTCGTCAACCGGTGTGTGAGGTGAGTTCGGAGGCCACGTAGGAACGGGCGATGTGCTCGATCTCGTCGCCGGCGGCGTTGCGGATCACCTTCTGTGCGCCAAGTCCGTCGATGAGGATCAGTAGCCGTCTCGCTGCCGCGTCGGCGTCGGGAACGTGGAACTCGCCCGTCTCGCGGCCCGCCTGCACGAGGTCGCCGATCAGCGCCAACCAGTCATCGGTGAGCGCGTTCGCCTCTGCCGCCAGCGTCGGATTGCGCCGACCGAGACTCCACGCGTCGAGCCACAGCGCGCTGGCGTCCTCGCTGACGTCGCCGAGCGCGTAGTCCATCAGGGCGTCGATTCCCGCGGTCGGCGTCGGCGCGGCGTCGATGCGGGCCCGGGCCGCGTCGAGGTCCGCCAGGGCGGCCGTGCGGAAGGCGGCGGCGATCAGCAGCTCCGCAGAGGAGAAGTAGTGACTGACCAGGCCGGGAGTGACGCCGAGGTCGGTAGCGACACGTCGCAACGTCACCGCGGACAGCCCCTCGGCCTGACTGATCTCGACGGCCTTGGCCAGTAACTCGCCGTGGCGTTCAGCGGGCAGTTTGCGCTTGGCGTCGCGTGCCTCGGTGCCTTGCATGACCACTTCGCAGTTCTCCCTCTTGACGGATGCCGATTCTTATTGAACACTACATCAACACTATTGATGTACCTATCAACAAGCTGAATCGAGCAGCCATGACCGCCATCGCGTCACATCAGGATCTGAGTTCCGCGAACCCGGCCGAGGACCACTTCGGTGCCGTCGAGACCGCAGGCGTCGAATACCTGCCCGAGGACGCGCGCGACTCGCGGCCCCGCAACCTCGGCGCGGTCTTCCTCGGCGCAAACCTCACCTGGACGAACGTCGTCTTCGGCGCGTTCGCGATCCTCTTCGGACTGTCGTTTTGGCAGACCGTCGCATCGATGGTCGTCGGCACCGCGGTCGGCACGCTCGCCGTGATGCCGACCGCGACGATCGGACCGCGCACCGGCACGAACATGACGGTGTCCAGCGGCGCGTTCTTCGGCATTCGCGGCCGCTTCATCGGGTCGGGACTCGCGCTGGCCATCGCTCTCGGCTTCGCAGCGGTGACGGTGTGGACGAGCGGCGACGCCCTCGTGGCGGCGGCCCATCGCCTGCTGGCGATGCCCGACACCCACGTAGCTCACGCGATCGCCTATGCCGTCGTCGCGGCGCTCATGGTGGCGGTGGCACTCTACGGTCACGCGACCATCGTCGCGATGCAGAAGATCGTGGTACCCGTCGTCGGCACGTTGATGGTGCTGGGCTTCTTCGCCTTCTCGGGCAGCGTCGACCTGGGCACGCCTGGCGGCGACTACGCCCTCGGCGGTTTCTGGCAGACCTGGATGCTGTCGGCCGTGCTATTCGCCGCGGCGCCGATCTCCTACGGTCCGACGATTGGTGACTACACGCGGCGCCTGTCGCCAATTCGATTCAGCGACAGGCAGATCTGCGTCGCACTCGGCATCGGAATGTTCCTCGGGGTCATGTTGCCCAGCCTGTTCGGCGCCTTCACCGCACTGGCGTTCTCGAATCCGACGGACTCGTATCTCGACGATCTGGTGAACGCCTCCCCCGCCTGGTACGTCCTGCCGATCGTCGTCATCTCGCTCCTCGGCGGGCTGAGCCAGGGGGTGCTGTGCATCTACGCCAGCGGCCTGGATCTGGAAGGCCTGACGCCGCGACTGAGACGCACGCAGACGACCGTCATCACCGCGGCGGTGGCCATCGCCCTGCTCTATGTCGGCGTGTTCGTGTTCGACGCAGTCGAATCCGTCACCGCGATGACGATCGCACTCAACGCCGTCATCACACCATGGATCGCGATCCTCGCCATCGGCGCGATGCGCACCCGCAACTACGACACGGTCGACCTGCAGGCCTTCGCCAACGGCAGACGCGGGGGTCAGTACTGGTTCACCGGCGGCTGGAACCTCGGCGCGGTCGTGGCGTGGACGGTGGGTGGCGCGTTCGGGCTGCTGGCCGTAAATACCACGCTCTACGTCGGGGCCCTGGCGGACATCGCGGGTGGCGTCGACCTGAGCACCATCGGGTCGGCCGTGATCGCAAGCTTGATTTACGCGGCGTCGAGTCGTTTCATCAAGACATGACAACCGATCCCGGCACTGTCGTGTCCGATCCGAGCGAGATTGCCTCGACGCGACTTTTGGCCGCTGGCGGAGTCCACGGCTGCTGGTCATCGACATACAACACTCTTCAGGCCCCTGCGTTCGCATCTGTGCTGGGACTGGGCGCGCTACGCAGCAATTCAACAACCTTGTCGCCGAAGTCGGCGACGATCCGCAGTCTCCCGCCCAGCGCGGCGACGTAAGACTGCAGGGTGGCGAGCTCGGTGTGCAAAGGGTCACCGCTCTCCACCTTGGAGATGCGCGCCTGGGACACTCCCATGATGGCGGCGACGTCGGACTGGCGAGCACGGCCACGCGCTTTGCGAATCTCCGCCAAGCGATAGGCCTCGCACATCTCCCTGCCTGCGGAGTCGGCACGGGCCTCGCGCCAGTTGCCTGCCATGGTCATTCCCTCTTGATTCAGCCGTTGTTCCGCTTGTCGTACTGGTGCCAGACGGCTGGACAATTCTTGTCCTGTAGGCGTTTTCAGCCCATCGCGCCGAGACACACAGTCCGCGCAACTCGCCGAGTCATCGCATGATCAAGCTATCACAAAATGGGTGGCACAGCCCAGTGTAGGGCGACCCGGGTGCGTGCCACATCCTGGAGACCCGACGGGTTGGCACAATCGGATGCCGTCGCCGACACGCCCGGTCAGTACTCGATGAAGCGGGTGACGTACGGCGTCATGCCGGAGGTGCGGACTGGCGAGATGTGCACATCAGAACCAGTGAAGGGCGCTTCGAGCATCATTCCTTGCCCTAGGTAGAGGGCTTCGTGCTGGCTGGCGTTGGGGCCGTAGAAGATCACGTCGCCGCGGCGCATCTGCGATGAGGGAATCTTTCGTCCGGCGTTGTACTGACTTCCGGAGTAGTGAGGCAGCTTGATGCCAACACCGGCGAACGCGTACAACACGATGCCAGAGCAATCGAAACCTACAGTGCCGGCGCCTGAATCGATCCCGCGGGATGGCCCAGAAGCATTTCCGCCGCCCCACGAATAGGGCACTCCCATTTGAGACATTGCCCGACGGATCACGTACTCGGAGGCTTGACGACCGTAGACCCGCGGGATGGCGCCATTGGTGATGCCCGTTCCGCCGGCACCGGAGACGCCACCGAGGTTGATGCCAATTCTCGACAGGAACGAACGGCCCAGGTTGGCGGTGGTCTTAGCCGACGTCGAGGCGATCTGCAGCACCGAATTGACGACCGCCAGCGGATCGGTCGCCACGTTGGCGCTGGGCACCATTGGCAAGGTGCTGTCCCACTCGCCAGCCCCTTCGGCCGATCGGCGCGCTCCAGGCGTCCCGTCCCAATCCGCCTGGACTGCGCGGACGGTCCCGACCCGCATCAGGGCCGCGTCGCGCTTCGCAGTCAGACTCGCGAGCTCGCTCTGTTGCGTGCCGAAGTCCTGCTGCGCCGCGGTGAGCGTGGTCACCGCTTGGGCCTGCGATTCTAGAGCTGCGGCGGCGGCGCCATCGGCCTCTTGCTGTGCCAACCTCGCGGCTGACTCCTCATTGGCCTTGTCGGTCCGAGACTCTTGCAATCCAGACACCGTCTGCGCGAAAGCCTCTGAGAGCACCTGACCCTCAGACGCGGTGGCGATGAGGTCCTGAGGGTTGGCGGCAGTCAGGTACGACGACGACGGTCCGTCGACATAGGTGGACACCGCGAACTGGTCGAACCGCCGTTGAGCCGAATCAATGGCGGCGTCTGCGGCGGTCAACGTGCCCTGACTGACGGCCACTCGTCGGGTGGCCTCAGCCGCTGCGTCTCGAGCCGCGGCAACCGTGGCGATCGCCTTGTTCACGTTCTCTTGACGTTGCTGTATCTCAGCCCCGACATCATGAAGCCGCTGTTCGGTCTGCGCCAGTGCCGCCACCGCATCGACCGTGGCGTCGGCTGGTTGCGCCGCGGCGACGTATCTCCCGTCGACCAAGGGTCCTGCGCTACAGACGAGCACCAATGCGCACGCGCCCGCCGCACGCCGCCGCCTAGACACCAGGACCTCCGGCGCAATCTCGACATTGCCGGCCCACTACGCAGCTTTCGAGACTTGATGACGAAACATTCTGTGATGCAGGTTGTCTCAGGTCGCGCCTGATCACCGAGAAGGACTCAACGTACCAATGCCCAGTCAACCAGCCACCTCCATACTAATGATTTATAATGCTTTTACCATTAGTAATGTAGGCAGTTCGAATTGCCTCGGTCAAGACACCGAGACCCATCGTGACGTCACGATCCTGTTACGGATGCATGCTGGCAGTGACGCTCACAGATACGGTGGCGGAGCGTGGCGCCGGTTGGCCTCAGAACTGAGATCGACTGCGGCGATCGAGAATCAGGCGGCGCTCAGATTCACTGAGTCCACCCCAGGTTCCCCACGGCTCTCGGTAGGCCAGGGCATACTCGCGGCACTGCACCAAGACTGGACACTGGGCGCAGAGCACAGCAGCTCGTCGGTGGCGAAGTTCGGCCGCGTGCGGACGCTCGCCATCGCTAGCGAAGAACACATCGACATCCTCACCCCGACACCGCGCCGAGAACAGCCACTCCCATGCATCGGCGCTGGGGCCTGGCAACACCCGGTCGCGCATCGCGGGAATGTGACGCCGGGGCGGTCTTTGAATGTCCACACTGGTGCTCGATTGAGATCGATTGACGTCCATCGATGTTGTTCCCTTCCGAAGGTCGCCACGCGTAGCGAACGGCCTTCTCGCCGAGCGACTTCGAACTCGCTACGGGACCGCCTGCCCTCCGGGGCCCTGACGTGGGACCGTCCGGGTGGCGCATCCTCTGTCTGACGATGCAGCCGACAGGAGGCCGACACGTCGACTCAGTACTGGCGCGACACCCGACAGCGTAATGGGTGCCTCACCCCAAAACAATGCGACCAGCCCGCCGCGATTCAATGTACGAATGAGGTATGACGGTTGTCCAGGACCCGTGCAAACGCCAAGAGGCGACCTGTCGTTCAACCCTTGAAGTAGACGATCTGATGGGACATGGCCAGAAGTGTGCCGGCGCGACTCCATAGCGCGGCGCTCTGATCGAAGTACCCGCCCCCGAAACGGTTGGCCCTTGCGCTGCCCAACAGAAAGTCATCACCGACCATCTCCAGTTGGCCGCCATCGGCGTGGAAGTAAGTGGTCAGCGAAATCGTGCCGGCGGGGACGAACTCGCCGCGGCGCAGGAACACCCGCGGATAGAAGACGTCGCATAGTGCGGCCACCGCCGGATGGTCCAGACGGCGTGGCGGATTGTCACGCACCCAGAGGGTGGTGGTGGATTCGGAATACACCTGTGCGACGCGAGTTGGGGCGGGGCCCACCACAGTGCGCATGTCATAGTTGCGCAGCCACGGAGAGAAGTCCGACGGCTCCTGTGCGCCTGCCTGTTCCGGTGTCGGCACCACCGGCGGGTGCGCCTCGGTGTCGGCCCAGGTATCGCGCCTGAGGCCGAACAGCGCGGTGGCGGTGGTCTTGGTCTGACCGTCTTGACGAAGCTGGGCGATCCAGTGCTGATTCGTACGATTGGTGCGTGCCGACTCGACGACGATGTCGAAGTCTCCGTCGGTGATGGGTGCGGCGAAGTTGACGGTCAAGGCCACCGGCTCACCGAGCCGGTCCGGCTGCATATCGAGGGCACGCAACATCGTCGCCGCGGTGATCCCTCCGAAGGGGCCAACCATGTTGGCCCAGTCGGGTCGCGTACGCCCGCGTACGAGCCCGGCACCCACCGGTTCCAGTGCGATTGCCGCATCGAAGGGGTGCAGCACGGGCATCACCACGACTCCATTCGCAGTCCGTCTCCGGATTCGTCATTACCGGCCGAAGCGAGCTGCCCTGAAGCGCCTGAGATCGCCCTCGCGCTCCCTCACGTCGACAACTGACGACTGGTACACGCACCTTGTTTTTTCGGGACGATACCACCGCCGGCATCTCGCATGGCCGTACCTTTCGCCCCTGGTCCGCATCGCGGGTGCTTACGGCGGCGGCAATAAAGCGGCCGAAACGAGCCCATTCGCAGCGGTTGTCGACCAGGAGCCGGTTCAGGAGCACCATTGGATGAGTTAAGGCGTCGCATTACTGTCGATATCGTTGGCAACAAGGACTTTTCACTACCACATGGGCGCCGCGACGAATCACGAATGGTGATGAGACGGGAATAGCCAGCCGCGGGCGGCTTCGCATGGGATTCGGTCCAGTGATCAAACCGGCGGCAGGTGAAACAGGGCGCACTCGCCGAATCGTCCGGTGGCAGAGAGAATTGAGATGGGAGCATCGATGGCACCGACGCGCGAGCATCACGATGCCGTCTATCGGCTGACCATGGCCGGGTGGGAAACCCAGGTCACTCGCACGTTGGCGCGGCTGTCGGTCGCCGAGCACTTGCAGGTTGGACCGCTGACCGCTTCGGAGATCGCCGACAAGCTGTCCAGCGATCCCGAAATGACCTATCGCCTGCTACGGGCCGCGGCCGCACTGGGTTTCGTCGTCTACAACGCCGACACATCCCGATTTGCCGGCACCGCGATGCTCGAGGTTCTCTGCGGCGAGTCGGCACTGTCACTGAAGCACTACGCCCAGATCGCAGGCAGCGACGTGTTCTGGCTTCCGAGCCGTCGAATGGCGGAGACCGTGTTGCGCGGGCGCAACCACAGCGATGAAGTGCTCGGGGGTTCACCCTTCGAGTACTTCGCGCGGAACGAAGCGGAAGCGCGCGTCTTCAGCGCTGCGATGACGGAAATCTCGGCACCGGTGATCTCCGAGGTGATTCCACTGATCGACGTGGGCGAGGCCCGGCTCGCAGTCGACGTCGGCGGCGCAGACGGCGCATTTGTCGCCAGTCTCCTGGCAACCCACGAGCAGATGCACGGTGTGGTGCTGGACCTGCCCCAGGTCATGGCGGGCGTAGTGTCCGAATCCCGCCGCCGGGGGCTAACGGACCGCATGACGGGAATGCAGGGTGACTTCTTCGAGGAGGTTCCCCCTGCTGACATCTATCTGCTGAAGTTCATCCTGCACGACTGGGACGATGAGTCTTGCAAACGAATCCTCTCCAACATCCGGGCAGCGATGCGGCCCGAATCCCGACTCTTCATCGTCGAGATGACCGCCGACGAGGGCTCCCTCGAAGCCGCCATGATGGACATGGGAATGCTGACGGCTTTCACCGGCCAGGAGCGCGAGAGCCGCCATCTCGGGTCGTTGGTGACGGCGTCCGGACTGCGGCTGGCTCGTACCTGCCCCTTGCACCGGCCGTATCTGATGCTGGAGGCCGTTTCGGGTTGAGTCCATTGCGTTTTCGGATGTGACGGGCCGTCCACGACGACGACGTCACGAGCCCAACGCTTCGGGCGAGGCGTCTTAGTTCAGTTGGACACGCGGCGTGGTATGACCTGTCGGACATGGCGCATTCACACTGTCTTCGAGTAGTGCCACGAGATGGCCCAGATCTCTTCGGCGCGATGCAGCCGACCAGGCCGCCCACGTGCGCCGCCGAAGAGGATCGCCAGTCAGTCGGCGCCACTTGATGGGTGGAGGAAGGGCGCCTTGGCAGCTTGGCGGGGCCAAGGCGAACGATCGGCCCAAACTCACACTCGCGTAGGTGACCTCGGGAACGAGCTCGTCTGTATGGCGGGCCGATCGTTCGATGCGCAACCCGTAGCTTCGCAACGTCGCGGTCAATTCGTCGTACCAGACTGGACTGCTCTCTCTGGGGAAACCGTGCCACTGCAGGTCCAGGCCGGCCAGCATTTCGAGGCCAATCTCGCTGGAGGGACCGAACCTGTCGGCCTGAGTCTCGCTGACGATCACTCCCAGCGACTCGTCGGCGACCAGAAGGGCATCGAAGTTGAGGTTTGCCGGCCGATGCCGAAGGAGTCCCAGGTCAAGCTCTCCCGCACCGAGGGCGGCGATTTGGCCGGTGGTGCACCGTTGGCGTACCACCACGGTCATCGCTGGATGAGTCGGCCCCAGCGTTGCCAGCGCGCCGCTCAGCAGACCTGGAGGCAGGCCGAAGGGAATGCCGATCCGGAGCAACGTCTCCTCACTGGTGCCCCGTGAGATCGCGGCGACGGCCTGCTCATAACGAGCAAGGACCGCTCGAGCTTCGGTGACCAGCACCTTGCCGGCCGACGTAGTCACCACACCGGAACTCGTCCGCTCGAGGAGCAGCACACCACACTGCTTCTCCAGTCCCCGGATGGTGTGCGAGATGGCGGGCTGGCTCAAGTTCAACCGGTTTGCCGCTCCGGCGAACCGACCCTCCTCCACCACTGCGACGAAGGTTCTCAACTCACGAAGGTCCATCGTCACGCCTGCACTGAAATGCTGCGGCATCCGGGATGCCGGCCCGTAACCCCCGCTCGCCCGATCGGCGGCCGAGAGGGTCGGCGGCGGGACGTCGTCGGCATTGCTTTATGGGCCATATAACCCAGTTTGCACTAAAACAGTGAATGGTTCTCGAACTCTCAGCACATTGACAGCTGTCAATTGACCGGACACCACTCGATCCCCTCTGCGATCATCAATTCCAACTGGGCGAATGGCATCACGGCTGACCCCGATGTCGGTGCCGCAAAGATCCGTGGACAAAGGCCTGGCCCTCTTTGCGGCAACCCGCTATATTGGGTCGAGTACCCCACTCCTGTGAACGCAGGCGGGGCGGACCGCGCGGCATTCGAATGCGTGTGCGTAACGGGACGGGAGCGGTGGACCCCCGATCTCCCGCGCCGCTGTGCGCGCAGCTAATCATCGCCAATCCGCGAAGGAGTATCCATGACCACCAACCCCGGCGGGCCCAGAGCATTCCTCCCCGTGGGTGCGGCGTCGGTAGCGAGCGGTGAACGTGACGTCGACGAATAGTGGTGAGCACGGCAGACATTCGGTCCGCCCATCGGGCGCGTCGGTCCTCCCTCCACGACGTACGCCAACCCCAAGCCACTCGGCAGCTCGAGCCCAGGGTATGGCGTCTCGACAGATGCTCTACAGTCCTATCGGAAACGATTCCCATTTTCATTAGCACCATGGAGGACATCTATGAGCATCCGCTTCGCCCCTAGAGTCGCCGTCGCAGGCGGCGCGTTGGCCGTGATCTGCCTCGCGCTGGGTGCATGCACCGCGGCCCCATCACCGCCAGCCGCACAGACGGCCACGAGTTCGACTGCGGGAGCGAGCGCTCCGCTCGACGTGGTGGCAAGCACCAACGTCTGGGGTGACATCGTCAAGCAGATCGGAGGTGATCGCGTGGCAGTGACGTCCGTCATGTCAGATCCCAACACCGACCCGCATCTGTTCGAAGCGGATGCCAAAACTGCTGCCGCAGTGAGCAAAGCGCAACTAGTCATCGAAAATGGGTTGGGTTACGACGATTTCATGGACACGTTGATCTCGGCATCCCCGAATTCCAGTCGGGCGGTGCTCAACGCCGCCAACGTGATGCAGATCAACGGCCAGGATGCCAACCCACACGTCTGGTATGACATCGCGAAGATCCCCGATGTCGCTTCGGCGATCTCCGATCAACTTGACAAGCTCGACCCCGACGATGCGGCGACGTTCACGGCCAACGCCAAGACGTTCACCGATAGCCTGACCCCGATCAATACGGCAATCGCCACCATCAAGACCAAGGACTCCGGCGCCCCGATCGGGTACACCGAACGGGTACCGGGCTATCTCGTCGACGCCGCGGGGCTGAAGTTGGCGACGCCGGCGTCGTTCGCCCAGTCCATCGAGGACGGCAACGATCCCAGCGCGGCCGACAACGCAGCCTTTGACAACGCGCTCTCGAGCAAGGCCATCAAGGTGCTGCTCTACAACGGTCAGGTGACCAGTCCGGCGACCGACGCGATCAAGCGACTAGCCCAGACGAGCGGCGTACCGGTGGTCGGGGTGACCGAGACCCTTCCCCCGACGGACAAGGATTTCCAGGCCTGGCAGCTACGCCAGATCAATGACGTCGCAAAGGCACTGGACTGATGACCGGTCCCACCGTGTCGCCGACGCCCCCGACCGTGGAGCTACGCGGCGCCTGTCTGGCCTACCAGGGCCGCCAGCTGTGGCAGAACATGGATCTGACCGTTGCGGCAGGCGAGTTCATCGTCGTATTGGGCCCCAACGGCAGCGGCAAGACCTCCCTGCTCAAGGTACTGCTGGGATTGACCCCATTGACGGCGGGGACGGTGCGGGTGTGCGGGAGTCCGCCCGCGCGGGGCAACAGCGCCGTCGGCTACATCCCGCAGCAGAAGGGATTCGACCGGGACCTGCCGATCCGGGGAATCGACCTGGTGCGGCTCGGTCTCGACGGCCACCGCTGGGGCTTCGGTATGCCGAATCGGCGCCGGCAACGGGTGCTCGCCGCGGTCGCCGCGGTCGGCGCGACGGGGTTCGCCAACGCCCCGATCGGGCGGTGCTCCGGTGGCGAGCAGCAGCGGCTACGAGTGGCACAGGCATTACTCGGTGACCCGAGCCTGGTGTTGTGCGACGAAGCGCTGCTCTCGTTGGACCTCAAACACCAGCGCGACGTACTCGTGCTGATCGATCGCCGCCGCCGCGCCCTGAACAGTTCGGTGATCTTCGTGACCCACGAGATCAATCCCCTACTGCCCCTGGTGGACCGCGTGCTCTACGTGGTGGGTAACCGCTGGGCCATTGGAACTCCCGAGGAGGTGCTGACCGGGGACCGATTGTCCGACCTGTACCAGACGGAGATCGACGTACTGCGGGTTCGGGGCCAGATCGTCATCGTCGGCGCTCCGCGCGCCGTGGACCAGTCGACTGACGCTGCCGAGCACCTAGCACAGTGCCACGACGAGCGGGCGAGCATCCGATGACGGTGACCGAGTACCTCGCACAGGGATTCGTGCAGCACGCGTTGATCGCAGCGACCCTGGTCGCAATCACCGCGGGACTCATCGGCCCAGTAGTGATCATTCGCGACCTGGCGTTCGCCGTGCACGGAACCGCTGAGTTGGCCTTCACCGGAGCAGCGGCGGGCCTGGTCGCCGCCAACGACCCCGTGCTGGGCGCGGTACTGGGCGCTATCGTCGTGGCCACGGCCATCGGGCTGCTCGGAAACCGCGAACGTGAACGCAACTCGGCCATCGGGGTGATCCTGGCGTTCGGTCTCGGTCTAGGGGTGTATCTCCTGTCGCTGTACCGGGGATTCGCCACCGCGGCAACCAACATCTTGTTCGGCCAGATCTTCGGGGTGAGTCCGGGCCAGATCACGCTGCTCACCAGCATTGCGATCGGTGTGCTGATCTGCATGGCATTGCTGTACCGGCCGCTTATGTTTGCCTCGGTGGATCCCGAACTGGCCGAGGCGCGCGGGGTGCCCACCCGGCTCGTCGGTCTGCTCTTCGTGTACGTATTGGCGCTCACGGTGACTGCGGCCGCACAAGTCGTCGGCACCCTGCTGGTGCTCAGCCTGGCGATCACCCCGGCGGCAGCGGCCAGCCGGCTCAGCGCCCGTACACCGGTGGTCATTGCCATCTCGGTCGCGTTTGCGTTGATCGCCGCCGACGGTGGCCTGCTGCTGAGCCTGGTCCACTCCGCGGTCAAGGCCAGCGTCTTCATCACCCTGATCAGTTTCGTGCTCTACCTGTTCGCTCGGATGGCGGCGGTCTCGATCGTGCCCCGCGTCCAGGCCCGCAGCCGACACTCAGTGCGCAGCCCCGACCTTGGCGACACGGCCGATCAGCCACTCGACGCCGCCCCCGCAACGTTATTAGAGGTGCTGACTGACCACGGTGGCGAGACAAGTGTTGTGCCGCAAATCCGTTGGGGCACTGATGAAGGGAAAAGATGATGATGGTTGAGGGAATGATTGCCAAGGTGGCCGCCACGGTGGTGACCGGCACGGTCGGCGCAGTGGCCTATGACGCTCTCCGAAGGGCTGCCGCCAAAGCGCCCCTTCGCGGCGTGGCGGTATCCGCGGCGGCGGTCGGACTGCGCGGAGTGCGCAAGGCAGAGGACGGTGCGGAGTCGGCGCGTCTAACGGTGGCCGACGTCGTGGCAGAGGCGCGGGAACGCCTCGGAGAGGAAGCACCGCCCCCCGGAGTGACCGACGGGGTCCACGACCACGACCACGACCACTGAACGGCGTCGCGGTGAGCGTCTCGTTGGAGTCGGGTGCCACCAATTCACCAATCCTCTCCGACGCGGCGGGACGGGTGCGGGTGCGCGTGCCCTGGATCCGGTCGAACGCACTGCGTGCCGTCGCGGTGGAGGAATCGGTCGACAAGATCGCCGGCGTGCGCGCGGTCCACGCCTACCCGCGCACCGGTTCGGTGGTGGTGTGGTGTTCACCCAAGTGGTCTGACCGCCAGCAGATCATCGACGCGATCGCCGCCGCCCGCCAGGTCCGCGTCGAATTGGTACCGGTCCGCGCACCGCGCTCCGCCGACGTTGCGAACGGCGACGTGTTGCGGATGGCGATCGGCGGGATCGCGCTGACATTGCTCGGACTGCGGCGCTACGCGTTCGCCCGCTCGCCGCTGTTGGGCCCGACCAGCCGGCTGATCGCCACCGGCGCGACGATCATCACTGGCTACCCGTTCCTGCGTGGTGCGGTGCGCGGACTGCTCGGTGGTAGGTCGGTTGGCACCGACGCCCTTGTCTCCGCGGCCACGATCGCCAGCCTGGTCCTTCGCGAGAACGTCGTCGCCCTCACGGTGCTGTGGCTGCTCAACATCGGTGAGTACCTTCAGGATCTGACGTTGCGCCGCACGAGGCGGGCGATCGCGGATCTGCTGCGCGGCACCGACGACACAGCCTGGGTGCGGACCGCCGACGGCTCGGAGGTTCAGGTCCGCATCGACACTCTCGGCGTCGGCGATCTGGTGGTCGTGCACGACCACGTAGCCATACCCGTGGACGGTCTGGTGTGTGATGGTGAGGCGATCGTCGATCAGTCGGCGATCACCGGCGAGACCCTGCCGGTGAGTGTCGCCGTCGGTGCGCGTCTTCATGCCGGTTCGGTGGTGATCCGGGGACGACTGGTGCTGCTGGCGAGCGCAGTGGGCGCCGATACGACGATCGGGCGCATCATCACCCGTGTCGAGCAGGCACAGCAGGACCGGGCACCGATCCAGACCGTGGGCGACAACTTCTCCCGTCGGTTCGTCCCGGCGTCATTCCTGTTCTCGGGATTGACGCTGGCGCTGACCGGTGACGTGCGCCGTGCGATGACCATGTTGCTGGTCGCATGTCCGTGCGCGGTCGGACTGGCCACCCCGACGGCGATCAGTGCCGCGATCGGCAATGGCGCGCGCCGCGGCATCCTGATCAAGGGAGGCTCGCACCTAGAGGAAGCCGGCCGCATCGACGCCGTCGTCTTCGACAAGACGGGCACCCTGACGGAGGGAAGGCCGGTGGTCACCAATGTCATTGCATTCCAGAAGGGCTGGGAACCCGAACAGGTCCTTGCCTATGCCGCGAGTTCGGAGATTCATTCACGCCATCCCCTGGCCGAGGCGGTGATCCGCTCCACCGAAGAGCGACACATCACCATCCCCCCGCACGAGGAATGCGAAGTCCTGGTCGGGCTCGGCATGCGTACCCAGGCCGACGGACACACCCTCCTGCTGGGCAGTTCTGCACTCCTGCGTGGAGAGAACGTACGTGTCACCAAGAAGGCCGCCGACTGGGTCTCCCGACTTCAACGCCAGGCCGAGACACCGTTGCTGCTTGCCGTGGACGGGAAGCTGGTGGGATTGGTCAGCTTGCGCGACGAGATCCGCGCCGAAGCACGTGACGTGCTCGTCGCGTTGCGCGCTGGAGGCGTGCATCGGATCGTGATGCTCACCGGAGATCATTCCGAGACCGCTGCGGCCGTGGCTGACGAGTTGGGAATCGACGAATGGCGCGCCGAGGTGTTGCCCGAGGACAAACTCGCGACCGTGCGCGCACTGCAAGCCGAGGGGCATCGGGTGGCGATGGTCGGCGACGGCGTCAACGATGCGCCGGCTCTGGCCGTCGCCGACATCGGCATCGCGATGGGACTCGCCGGCACCGACGTCGCCGTGGAGACCGCTGACGTCGCACTTGCGAGTGATGACCTGAACCGACTGTTGGACATCCGCGACCTGGGATCGCGGGCCGTGACGGTCATTCGGCAGAACTACGCCATGTCGATCGCCGTCAATGCCCTGGGCCTGATGGTGGGTGCCGGTGGCGCCCTCTCGCCTGTGCTCGCCGCCATTCTGCACAACGCCTCATCGGTCGCGGTCGTCGTCAATAGCTCGCGGCTCATCAGATACCAACTGCAGGAGGAACCGTCCGCTCGGTGAGTGGCCCTGCAGCGTGCGGTACACCGTTGTCAGGCCACCGCTTTCGCGACCATCCGGACATCAAGCTTAGGAATTCTCCACCGACTCGCGACGCGAGCGCAGTGATCAGACGCGGTTGCGCGCCGGTGAGAACCGCTCGAGCTGCACCGGCGGTCCACTCGCAGACGGCTGCGGCAACACAAGCGCGACCCCGTTCATCACCCGGGTTACGGAACCGTTCTCCCGGTCCAGGTTGAGGGTTCCGTGTTGAAAGTTCTGCCCGATCCACTGCGGCTCTTGTATTTCGCCGCTGGTCGGTAGACCCAGCGCACCACGCTCGAAACCCAGTGTCGCCCAGGCATCAAAAATGGCACCGGTCACCGGTGCTGCTCCGGTCGTGGGTGACCAATACACTGCTCCTCTGTCGAACGTGACATAACGCGATGACCCAGCACCGGCTGTTTCCGGAGATGTCGGCGCGCCGAGCACACTGTTCGTGCCCCCCATCACCTGCCACCGGGCATAGATGGCGCCGCCACGCAGCGAGGCCGCGAGTTCGACTGAGCTAGCGGGCTTGTCGAACCGTGCAGCGATGTCACGGATCTGATCGAGGCATCCGTAACCGATGCTCCCAGGACAAGCAGTGGCACCGACATCACGGTGGGCGAAGATATTGGGTAGAAGCGGGGCTGCGCCGGCCGGGAAGCGCGTATACGGCCCACCCTGGGAGGGCAATCGGACGGCCCCCTTGGGGTCAACGTCGTCCATGGCCAACCGCCAACCGAGCAACAGGCCCACGGACCGTAGCTGCGGCGGCGTGGGCGCCATGTCGTCGAAGTTGCCAATCATCGAGACTGCCCAGGTATTTCGGTTGAATCCGCCGGTATGCGACCCCTCTACGGCTCGGGTGACACCGCCATACCTGCCCTCGAAGATTTGACCGTATTTGTCGACAAGCGCGTTGTAGGCGATGTCCTCCCACCCCAGGGTGCGGGTGTGGTAGGCGTAGATCGAGCGGACGATCCCCGCGGCGTCCAACGGCGAGTAGTCGTTGCTGGTCGCGGTGTGGTGCAAGATCCCGGCTCTGACCTCGTTGTCGTACCGCGGCGTCCCGCGGCGCATCGATTCGTCGGCACCCCACTCGCCCCGACTGATGACCGTGGGTTGCAGTCCCGGCACGCTGACCGCAGCGGCGCCTGCCAACGCGGTGTCGGCCCGTGCCTGCGCCGAGCCGGCGAGTGTCGGTGCAACAGTGCTCAACCCCATCAGAAGGGGCGCCGCCACAGCGGATTTCAGGACCTCGCGCCGTGACACCGCCCGCGGTGGACCGCTCGCGCAGTGATTCCCCACCGCGCCAAGGTAATCCGCCATACGCAGGACACCCACGCGACTCGCCGAAGTCGATGCGCCCTAACCCACCCCGGGACTGGACCATCCCTGGTGACTGGGCTTAGGCATGACGCCATCCGCATTGTCGAGCAACGAGCCACCAACACGTCCAATCCGATCCGCGCTACTCGAAATCGGTGGGAAAGACGTCCGGCGCCTTGTTGTCAATGTCGTAGGCCAATCGCCAGGCACCGTCCTTGGCCCGTCGGAACAGCAGAGCGACGCGTCCACAACCACCAGATTGATAGCTACCGTCAGCCTGCAGATTCCTGAAGTGAAACTTGCCGGCTATTAGAGCGAGGGCGTCGTCTTCGAACAGGGTCTCCTCCTTGAACAGGACTCGCAATGAACGATCCTCGAAAACCTCCTCGTACCAGGGCCGCAACCCCTCTACGCCGTCCATGCGCCCAGACCCGGAATTCGCATACACGGTGTCAGGGTCGTACAACGAAAAGAGTGTCTGTGAGTCCTTCGCGTTGAAGGCGGCGAGCCACCTGTCCAACACTGCCCTGACCTGGTCGCCGTTCGTTTGCTTCTCCATGGTGCCTCTTCCGGTTGAATGGACCTTCACGCTCACACCAGAACTTCTGGTACTCATCGCGCTGAAATTGCACGTCGCCCAACGGCGTGTCTATAACCTTCACGATCTCACCGACATTCACTGACACGTTGCTACTCGATGCCCACGAGTCGCACCGGTCCATGCGGTCGACGACGTCGATCATTGCGACGAACCGTCGCCAGCACGGGAAAGCCGAGTTGCTGCAGATGTCGAGCGGTCGCCTCGCCGATTCCCGAAGATGCCCCCGTGACCAGAACACGCCCTCGTTTCGTTTCACTCACATGACTGACAACATCTGGCATCCATTGGCGGTTCCGCGCACCCATGAATGATTCACATGACCGCGATAAGCGACGGCCGGCGCGTGTGCGCTCCAAGGGCCAGCCGCGATCGGAGAGCTCAAACGCCGCCCCACCCGTTCGCCATAGCTCGTTGCTGTGAATCACGAACGGGAATGAGCTCACCTTGCGGGTACCAGGCATTCCAACGCATTGCCCTGGGCTACTTGCGCGGCCGTGGATGTCGTGCGCGGCGGGGCACGAGTTGCTCTACGGTTGCGGCATGACCAGCGACCACGTCGGTTTAGCTCCATCCGACGCAGCCGAGCAAGAAGGGGTTGACGAACGCGACGCCCTGGCGCGGGCATGCGAGGTCCTCATCGTGACTTATGCGATCGACGCTGCTGGTGCCGCCGACGTGCTTCGGGTCTGCGCGCAGGCGGTCGGCTTGGAGGTGCAGGCTCTTGCCCACAGGATCGTTCGTGGCGTGGGCGAGGACAGTGCGCCGTCCTACATCACTGTCGACGCGCTCTTGATGGAGGTTGGCGAGCCTGTGCCCGGCGGCTGTTGAGATCCCCGCCTGAGGATCCCACGCGCACACACCGCTGCATCACGCCCGCGCCAGCCGTGAGACGTTCACGCCGGTCAGTCAATGAGCCCGTGCCGCCCGGGGTGATTCACATTGGCGATGGGGATCATGAGTCCTAGCACCTGTCGCAGTCCGGCCGTCACCCTTCAGTCGCCAAAGCACGACAGTCAGCCGTCATGCTCACCGCGAGGCACGCACCGCACGGCAGCGACTTCCGGCTGGTCTTCAGAACGGCCTGGCCATCGTGCAATCGGTTTACTACCAACGGCTGGATACATGGGATCGTGGGAGGTGGTGACCACGGTAGCGCAAAGTCGACCACTTTCCGAAATCTATTGTCCTGCAAACGATCGAAACGCTGGAGTAACCGAAAACGGACCGTCTTGACTCCGTCTTCGGTGCGGAGTGTGAACGATCCCGAGGACCGCGCAGACTCTCGATCGTCTTGCCGGCACGGCAATGGGTGGTCTTGGCACGTACTTCGCCGTCGATGGTGTTCGCGCCGCGCTTCGCTGACGGACCCCTCGCCGTCGCCCGTGGACAACTGCGGGCCATCGGTGAACCTTGGCTGAGCGGCCGTCGCACCGTCCCAGGCGAGGGCGATGAGGTTCAGCGTTCACGGCAGCGCCCGATCGATGCAGTCGGCACCGAGTACTCCACCGCAGAGAATGCCGCGTCGGGTGACGACGTCGGTGGACGGGTAGGCCCTGTGCAATGCACCATATTGGGATGGTGCTCCCATTTAATTTGCGATTCAAGGGACTACCCACTAACGCATGACGCGATGAAGGATCTATAATGGGTCAGTCCACCCATAACTGTGATCGATCAGGCGATGCGGAAAACGCGGCTGGCCAGGATTGGGATCGCAGCAGATCGAATCTTCAAGGAGTCCGACGTGGCCATCCGCCCATCTGTTAGCAACCTCGAACGCATCACCAACGTTTCCACGATCGACGGTATCGCCGCCGTGCTCGGCCGATACGGACTCGTCCTGGTCATCGGATGGATCGGCGCGCTGAAGTTCGCCAACTTCGAAGCTCATCAGATCGTTCCGTTGGTCGCAAACAGCCCTTTCATGGGCTGGCTCTACAACTTCTTACCCGTGAATACCTTCTCTGCCCTGCTCGGTGTCTTCGAATTGACCGCGGCGATCCTGCTCGCCATCAAGCCGATCGCGCCGAAGCTCTCCATCTTCGGCAGTCTGCTGTCAATCCTGCTCTTCCTCTCCACGATCAGCTTCCTGTTCACCACGCCCGGCGTCGGCGAGCCCGCCGGTGGCGGCTTTCCGGCGCTGTCGTTGACCGGAGAGTTCCTTCTCAAGGACGTGCCGCTACTCGGTCTGTCCTTCTGGACGCTCGCCGATGCCATGAAGGCCGTTGCACGTAGGGCCACAAAGCCCGCGGTTGATCAGCAATTTCGTCGGTGAACGCAGGGCTGGTCTTGGGGCTTCTGCCGGTATTGCGCCTTGCGGCGGACCGTCGTTCCACACCGAGATTCGTTGCAAGCCGGACATGGCGAGGAGGCTGTCGTACTCCGCGATCGAACGCTCCCGACCGCCGGTGACAGCCAGCATGTTGAAGTAGTTTCTGCATGGCGTTGCCCTTCATTGGATCAATGAAGGAACGGGGTTCTGGCGAGTCTGGTATCGGGGCGCTGGCCACTGCTTGGCTACGCCAAGGCCAGGTTCCGCAGATCGGCGAGGTACTGGCGGGTCAGCTCCCGGTCCAGGTGCGGGATATCGCCGTGATCACGAATTCCGCTTTTCTGCACTGCTTTCCGGAAGCGCTCGCTCGGTGCGACTGCACTCGCAACGGGCGTCTGAGGGTTCGGTAAGCGTCGAGTAGGGCCAGCACGGAGGCTGCGCGATCCGTCTTCGTGGTGGCGTCGTTCATGTTCGGCCTTCCGCTACTCGTGGTGGTGAGGGTGGCGCACCCCGGGGAGTTCGTTCTGCGGCCTCGCACTCAAGCCGGCGCCAATTTGTGTGGTTGGTAGTTCGCGTAGCCCGCCAAGGCGCGGCCGGGCCTCATACGGTGATGGACCGTCGGATGGGTATCCGACACCCGCCGAATCCGTTGATGGCGTTGCCATTGCACACTCGCGAGTGGCACCACTCCCCTGGCGAGATGATCTTCGCGATGACCGCAATTGCGCCGGTAGCCGAGACGATTGGCCCCCAGGGCCGGTTGCCAGCGGCAGGAGCCGCCGTGTAGTACCTGGACTCCGTTGTCCAAGAACGATCTTGGCGCATTCGAAGAGCGCATCACGGCAATGTTGCAGGCAGACGCCGGCGTGGCGATTCAGACGTTGCACGCGGCTCCTGATGATTGCTCCTCGGTACGGCCGATGTTCGAGAGGATGCAGCTCTGGCATCCGTCGGGGCAAAGGGGCCGTCTCTCGTGACCGATGTTGGAGGTCATCGGTCTGTGGATCCGTTCCGGAAACTTCGTACGGAACCGGTTGTACTGGCGTCTTAGCCCCGCGGCCAGCACAGCGACTTATCGACTCCATCAGTGCGTCGAATATCGCTGGTTGTCAGTTTCCGTGGTGAACTGAATATGGTTCGAGACATGACTATTCGTCTTGGACTTCAAATCCCGAGCTTCTCCTACGGAACGGGTGTCGAGCAGCTCTTCCCGACGGTGCTGCGCCAGGCAAGGGAGGCGGAGGCCGCCGGCTTCGACTCCTTGTTCGTAATGGACCACCTCTATCAACTGCCCCAGCTAGGCGCGCCCGAGGACCCGATGTTGGAGGGCTACACGGCTCTGGCAGCGCTCGCGACCGCGACCGAGCGGCTCCAATTGGGGACGATGGTAACGGGGAACACATACCGAAATCCCACCTTGCTCGCCAAGGTCATCACCACACTCGACATCGTCAGCGCGGGCCGCGCCATCCTCGGCATCGGCGCCGGCTGGTACGCGCTCGAGCACGTTCAGCTGGGATACGAGTTCGGCAGCTTCACCGACCGCTTCGAACGGCTTGATGAGGCGCTCAGCATCATCGCCCCGATGCTGCGCGGTGAGCGCCCGACCGTGACTGGCAAGTGGTACCACACCGAAGATGCGCTTGCCTCTCCGCGATTCCGCGACGACCTTCCGATACTGCTCGGCGGAAGCGGCGAGAAGAAGACGTTCCGACTGGCGGCTCGGTACGCCGATCACCTAAACGTGACGACGCCCTTCGATCAGCTGAAATCCAAGCTTGACGTCCTGGCCCGGCGGTGCGAGGAGGTGGGACGCGACCCGTCCACCCTGGAAACCAGCGCGCTGGTCGGCGTCCACGTCGACGGTATCGGCGGCCCGGCGCAGATTCCCCCTGGAATGGGAGGCGTCATGATGCAAGGCAGTCCCGATCAGATCGCCGAGCAAGTGCGGACCAAGGTGTTCGGCGCCGGTATCACCTCAGTCGTCGTTCACGCAGCCGCACAGGGGCACATTCCTGGGGTGATCACGTCACTTGGTACTGCGCTGACACAAGCGATCGACAGCTGACCGTCGGCTTCTGCACCGACCGTACAGGATTCGTCGCCGCGTAACGGCTCGCGGTTTCGCCATCGAGCGAGATGCGTTGCAGCGCATTGTTTCCAGAAAATCATCCAGCACCCTGAACCGTCACCAGGGTACGTATCGCCCCGCGCGTGAACGATTGCCTGCGCGGTGTGCATCTTGATGCGGCACGCCATCGCCATCTGCCGGCGAAGGTGTGTTGCCGATCACAAATCAAATTCGCCGCGGTGGAAGGGATTATTGCCGTCATGCCTACGCGTTGCCCTGCCTAACGATTGGCATCCCAAATATCATTAGCACAACGAATCCGGAAAGGACCCACCATGACGAACTTCGCTCCAATCGAGCCCGACGCCGCCACGAGCGATGCAGTCGAACTCCTGACCCAGGTCAAGACGGCACTGGGCACAACCCCCAATATGGCCAAGGGAATGGCAAACAGCCCAACGCTGCTGAAGAAGAAGCTTCTTGACACTGTCGGGCGCAGTGGGTAGCGGCACACTGCCTCCAGCCGTCCGCGAGCGACTCGCGACCTCGACGGCTCAGCTCAACGGCCGCGAGTACTGCTTGTCGACGCACACATTCATCGGCGCCAACGTCGCCAAGATCGAGGCCACGGAGCTGGACAGCGCGCGGCGCGGCTCTTCCGCCGATCCGCGGGTGGCCGCTCTGCTGGAACTGTCGAACGCCATCGCTCAAAATGTCGGCGACGTCGACGAAGCGAACATCAAGGTCGCTCGCGATGCTGGAGTAACCGAAGAGGAGATTGGCGAGGGCGTCGCCAACCTCGCACTCAACATCCTGACCAACTACTTCAACGTGGTGGCCCGCACCGAGAATGAGTTCCCGTTGGTCTCGCTCTAACGGGCCGTGGGTCGACAAAGACGATGGACACAATGGGCTATAAAACCCATAATCGAACGGTGGACTGTCGCATACGAGCGAGATGTGGCCGCCGCAATGCCAGTACGCAAGCCGAACGGCCACCATGGCGCCGAGTGTGTAGGAGAAATCATGACTGACACCCACCCGCCCCCTGCCTCCCGGACAGAGGGTGCACCATCCGTGCTGGTGTTCGACGTCAACGAAACGCTCATCGACATCGAATCGCTGGGACCGAACTTCGAGCGAATCTTTGGAGACGCCACAGTGTTGCGTACCTGGTTCGGCGAATTGGTGATGTATTCGATGACGCTCACCCTGTCAGGCCTGTATGTCGACTTCTTCGGTCTTGGGCAGGCAGTGCTACAGATGGTCGCCGAGATTCGCGGGGTCGATCCGACCGACGATGACCGCCGTGAACTGGCCGAGGCCATGCGCACCATGCCGGCACATCCGGATGCGGTACCAGGTCTGGAGAGGCTGCTAGCCGACGGCTACCGCCTGGTCACGCTGACCAACTCCCCGCACCGGCCGAATACACCCTCGCCGCTGGAGAATGCGGGGCTGAGTCAATGCTTCGAGCGACAATTCACGGTCGATGCTGCCGGCGTGTACAAGCCCTCGACCCATCTGTACCGCAGAGTTGCCTCCGAACTGGCTGTACCGGTCTCGGAGTGCATGCTGGTCGCCGCCCACACGTGGGACACCATCGGGGCGCAAAGCGCAGGCATGCGGGGTGCGCTCATCGCTCGCCCCGGCAATGCACCGTTGAAGTCACACGGAATACCTCAGCCGACGTTGATCGCCGCAGACATCGACGAACTCGCCGCACGAATGCAAACCATGCAATGGACGCGCACGACGCCATGACGGCGCCTCAAGACAAGGCGTCGGCCGCACCGAGCGATTGCCGCGCTTTCAGGCCTCTTCTGGTCAGCAAAAAGCACCCGAGAGAGAGCACAAAGTGACTACCCGACCGTCCCTTACCGATCCCACCACCACCGGTGGCGCCGCACTGCCCACGGAGCCGGCAATCGTGCGCGAGCGTCCCGGCGGAGAGACGATGCGTGCCATCGTGCTCGAAAAGTTCGGCGGATTGGACAGTTTCGCCTACACCGACATCCCGAAGCCTCGCCCCAAGGTCGGTGAAGTCGTGATCGCGGTCAAGGCGTTCGGTGTCAACCACGCCGAAATGCACATGCGTCGAGGCGAATGGGCCGAGTCGGCCGAGGTCAGCGGCATCGAATGCGTCGGCCTCGTCGATGCCTGCCCAGGCGGTGAATTCCCTGTTGGTGCGCGGGTTGCAGCGCTGATGGGCGGCCTCGGTCGAACTATCAACGGGAGTTATGCACAGTACACCCGGGTTGGCGCGACGAACGTGGCGCGAATCGATGCCGATCTTCCGTGGTCACGGCTGGCAGCGCTCCCGGAAACCTATGCGACGGCCTGGACTTGCCTGTTTCGCAATCTCGAACTCGCGGCCGGACAGACGGTTCTCATCCGTGGCGCCACCTCGTCCTTCGGTCAGGCAGCCGTCAAGCTGGCGGTAGGTGCGGGAGCCCGGGTGATCGCCACCACCCGTAGCCAGGATCAGTTCGGTGTGCTCACCGCGCTCGGCGCGGTACGCGGTGAAGTCGAGGGACCAAACCTGGCGGCGCGCCTACCGGAGGCCAAAGCGGTCGACGCAGTTCTCGATCTCGTTGGAAATAGCACGATTCTGGACTCGCTCGACCTCCTGCGGCGAGGCGGGCGGGCGTGTCTTGCCGGATGGCTCGGCGGACTGGCGCCGATCCCCGACTTCAATCCCCTGGCGCGGATGGCCAGCGGGGTGCACCTGACGTTCTTCGGCAGCTTCGTCTTCGGTACCCCTGGGTTTCCGCTGTCGGACGTGCCGCTCAGCGACATCGCCGACCAAGTGCTTCATGGGCAGCTCGACGTCGAACCTGCCCACATTCTGTCCTTCGACCAAATCAGGGA
>NZ_JBOGDD010001097.1:0-7293 GCF_050701675.1 Mycobacterium sp.
GGTCCGGCGCCAGCACCTGGTGCACCCTCACCGGGTGCACCCGTGCCTGGGGCACCCGAGGCGGGCGCCGTCGAGGTCGCGATCGTGCTGGGCGCCGTGGTGGTTTCGCTCGTCGTAGCGCTCGTCGTGCTGGACGTCGAGGAATCGGAACCACTGTCACTGGATCCGCAGGCCGTGAGCGTGCTCAGGGCGATCACGGCGGCGATGCCGGCAGTGACAGGAAGGCTACGGACGATCCGAAAGTCGGTCATGGTGAGTACTCAATTCTCTGTGAGGGGCTGCTTCGCAACCATTTCCTTGGCGCGATGTACGTACCCACTCACATCCGATGTCAAGCGGGACCGAGTTTGCGGGCCCCCGCCGGTGGTCGGCCCGCTACTGCCCGGTGTAGGTGGCCTTACCCGGCCCGACCTCGAGAAAGCTGACCACCGCGCGCCGTAGATCATCGGTTTCGAACAGTGCGCCGGAGGCTTTGGGGGTGGTGGCGTCGGCGTGGCCGACCCCGCCGGATCGCCATGCCGCGATGATCTGCTTGGTGGCGGCATGCGCCTTGGTCGGTCCGTCGGCCAGACGGTCGGTCAGCGCGCGAGCCGCCGCGTCGACGTCGTCGTGGACGGCGTTCACCACACCCCATTGGGCCAGTGTCGCGGCGTCGTACAGATCACCGGTCATGACGAGCTCGCGGGCCCGGCCCGAACCGGCGCGTTCGGCGAGCCGCTGAGGTCCGCCCATCGACGGCGTCAGGCCCACCACGGTCTCCACCAGTCCGAACTTCGCCCGCGGTGCGGCCAGGATGATGTCGCAGCCGAGCGCGATCTCGAATGCGGCGGTCAGGGTCAGACCGTAGGCGGCGAAGACCACCGGGCACGGCAGTGCCTCGAGGGGATCGATGATCTTGGCGAACAGCTTTCGCCAGAGATCGGCACCCTGTTGCGCGGTCAGTCCCTGGAAGACGTGGACGTCGACGCCTGCCGAGTTCACCTTGCCCTCGGCGCGCAGTAGCAGTGCGCGCGGCGGGTTGGCGGCCAACTCCGCGATTCGTCCGACCAACGAGTCGAACATCGACTGGTCGAAAAGGTTCAGCGGGGCGTGGTCGAAGGTCAGGACGGCGACCTCGGCACCTGCGGCGGTCTTGGTTCGCGCGACTGTGGTGGGTTCGGTTGGCACGGTGGTCAGGGTGCCACACCGGCCGGCGAGCTTCGGGCGTGTGACGCGGGTCTGCTGTCTACTGTTCGTTCATGAATTGGCTTGACGTGTGGTGGCAGCGCGAGGTTGTCGAAGGCTACAAGGGACCGCTGCTGCTGAGCTTCGCCGCCTTCGTGGTGACCTTCGTGACCACGCGCAGCGTCACCAGGTTGATTCGAGCCGGCAAGGGACCGTTCCACAACGTCAGCACCGGCGGCGTGCACATGCACCATTCGACGCCAGGCGTCGTGCTGCTGATCGTGGGCGGGTTCTCCGGTGTCGGCTCCCCGCCGCTGTCGGTCTGGACCTATCTGGCCGCGTTGCTGGTCGGTGTCGGCGCCTCGCTGGTGCTCGACGAGTTCGCGATGATCTTCCGGTTGCAGGACGTGTACTGGTCGCAGGAGGGCCAGCTGTCGGTGAACGTGGTGACCTTGGCGGCCGCCTGCGTCGGCCTGGCAGCGGTCGGGGTGTCTCCGGTCAAAGTGGACGATCTGCCCGGCGCCGTCGCCGCCGTCCGCATCGCCGCGGTCGCGGTGTTACTGGTGAACTTCGTCGTCGTCGCGATCGCCGCGCTGAAGGGCAAGTACCCGACCGCGTTGCTGGGTCTGTTCATCTCTCCGGTCGCGTGGGTGGCCGCCCTGCGGCTGGCGCGACCGACATCGCCATGGGCGCGGTGGCGCTACAGCCCGGCCAAGCGGGCGCGGGCAACTCGGCGTGCTGCGGCATTCGACGAACGGTGGGCTCCGGTTCGGCGGCACTGGGACGACTTCATCGGCGGCACACCAACATTGGCGAGCACGGTGACCACGCCGCAGGACGAGAGCTGAGCGGCCGGATCACCTACTCGTCAGACCTCGCTGCCACGCGGTCAGGCGCCACTCCGCACCGGTCAGTACCCCGTTCACCACGATCCCGATCAGACCGAGGGTGAGGATTCCGGCGTACATCTGCGGGGTCTGGTAGCGCAACGCGGCGTTGTTGATGTAGATGCCCAAACCCTCGGCGCCGCCGACGAGTTCGGCGGCGACGATCGCCGTGAAGGCGTTCGCTGCCACCAACCGGAAACCGGGAAACATCGCCGGAATCGCCGCTGGCAGAACGACGTGGACGAAGGTGTATCCCCGGCCCGCACCGAGCGCCCGTGCCGAATTCAACAGCAGGCGTTCCACGCCCCCGACCGCTCCGACGGCGTTGATGAAGATCGGCCAGAAGCACGCCCACGCCACGATCGCGACCTTCGATTGCTCACCGATTCCCAAGAACACGACGAAGACCGGCAGCAGTGCAAGTAACGAGAGATTCCGGAAGAAGAGCAGGATCGGCGCGGCCAGGGTCTGGAAGATCCGGAACGAGCCAACGAAGATGCCGAGTACGACGCCGGCCACTAACGCAATCACGAACCCGATCAACGCCCGCTGCACGCTTGGCCAGATCTGGGAGAGCAAGGTGCCGTCGGTCAGTCCGTCGACGAATGCCTTCGCGGTGTCCTGAGGCGTGGCGAGGTACAGGCTGCTGACGTAGCCGGTTCTGACGACGAGCCACCAGCTGACCAGGAAGGCGCCCAGCCCGATCGCGCCGAAGACGTAGCGGCCGTACTTGGTGACCCACGGGTTGGGCCCCTTGGGCGGAATGAGGTCGTCGTCGTCCGGTTCGTCGTCGACGCGCACCGGCTCACCCAGCGTCTGCAACTTCGGAGCCAATGTGCACCTCCTCCTCAAGGACCCGCGCGACTCGTGCGCGGACGTGCGCGAAGTCCTCCGAGTTCCTGGCTTCGCCGTCCCTGGGCCGCGGCAGATCGACGTCGATCAGCGTCTTTACCTTGCCGGGCGCCCTGGTCATGATCGCGACTCGATCGGACAGGAAGATGGCCTCGTCGATCGAGTGGGTGACGAAGAGGATCGTCTTCTTCGTCTCACCGGCTTCCCAGATGCGCAGCAACTCGCCCTGAAGGAACTCGCGGGTCTGGGCGTCCAGGGCGGCGAACGGTTCGTCGAACACCAGCACCTCGGGGTCGTAGGCAAGGACGCGCGCGATCGCGACGCGCTGACGCATGCCGCCGGAGAGTTGGTGCGGAAGTCGATTGGCGGACGCCTCCAGCCCCACTGTCTTGAGGACCTCGGCCGCCCTCGCTCTGCGCTCCGCCTTCCCGACGCCGCGAATCTTGAGACCGGCCTCGACGTTCCTTTGCGCCGTGAGCCACGGAAACAGCGCGTAACCCTGGAAGACGACACCGACCTTCTTGTTGACGCCTTCCACTGGTTTGCCGTCGATGAGGACGGCGCCCCGGTTGAAGGTGTCCAGGCCAGCGAGGATGTTGAGGAAGGTGGACTTGCCGCAACCGCTCGGCCCGAGCAGGGAGACGAACTCGCCGCTGCGGATCTGGAGGTTGAATCCGTCGAGAACGGCGGTGGCATCCTTCGCCGATCTCGATCCGGGCTTCGGGTAGAGCTTGGTGACGCGTTTCGCCTCGATCTTCCAGGCCGTGTCGCCGGCCCGCGGTGCGGTTGGTCCCGCGGCGTCCTGACTGAGTTGCTCAACGAGTGCTTGCTGACTCATCTGCGGATCATTTCTGGTCTTCGAGACCGTCGATGGCTACCAGGTTCGTCTTGAAGATCCCCTTGTTCTGCTCGTCGGTGACCGGTGCCGTATTCACCTCTTGGGACTCCAGGAGATCTGCCGACTTGGCGTAGGGGTTGAAGGCGTTGGTCGCGATGTCTTCGGGTTTCAACTTCTCCGCGCCCGGCAGCGGATTGCCCACCTCTTCGACGAGGTTCCACCACAACTGCAGGCTGGCCTTGTCCAGGAGCGCGTTGGGCGCATAGTGCCAGTTGGTGGTCTGTTCGATCGGGTATCCGGTTGTCTTGCCTGCGATCTCGGCCGATTCCTTCGGATGGGCGTTGGCCCAGTTGGCCGTCTTCGCGATGATGCCGACGAGCTCACGCGCCGCCTGCGGGTGCTTCTGCAACCACGCGTTGCTTGCGACGTAGGGTGCCTGGCCGCCCTGCGGACCCCAGTCTTCGAATGAGGTGAAGGCTTCGGTGAACTTGGCCGGCTGGCTCAGCAGGACACCGACGAGTGGCGGATGGAAGACGCCGAGGTCGACGTCGCCCCGCTCGATAGCGGGCGCGACGAGCTCGTCCTTGAGCTGAAGGAACTTGACCTTGCTCAGGTCGACGCCGTTGTTCTTCAGGTACCGCTTGATCACCAGGTCGGTGCAGCTGTTGTTGCCGTTGAGGCCAATCGTCTTGCCCTCAATGGCTTTCAGGTTGTTCTTGGTGATATCCGAGCCGGTCTTGGTGAAGTACGCCATGTGGGGTTCCTGTGGCAGGTCGAGCATGCTGGACGCGATGGCCGTGAACTTGAAGCCCTTGACCTTGCCGTCGATGTCGCCGTTGAACATGCCCGTCGCGACGTCGATGGCGCCCTGGTCGAGCAACTGCACCGCGGGGACGGCCGTGGCGGGACCGACGTACTCGGGGCGGACACCCGCATTCTTGAAATAGCCGAGCTCGTCGGCGATCCGGACCAGCGACAGCTCGGTGGTGGATTTGGCGAAGCGGAAGGCCACCACCCCGCTGTCGTCGCTGCTGCCACAACCGGCCAACAACAGCGGTGCGGCAACGAGTAGGGCCGCTAGTGCCGACGACTTTCCCGTCAGGTGTTTACTACCGAAGACGCTCACTCGTGCCCTCCAATGCGTCGTTTTACCGCTCATGGCATTTCCTCAGCCCGCTGTGGTTTCGTTCGCAAATTCCCGTTCGGCAGGCCCCCCGGGGAATGCGTCGAACACTTCTGTTGAGAACCTAAGCTCCTCCGAACGCGTCACCTACGGATAAATTCAGCACGAGCGCAGGGCGTCTGACCAGCGTCAGTGCACAACTTTCTGCCTTGTCTCGCCGTGGTCTGAATGATTAATTTCTGCTTCGCGAAATGTTTAGCTCTGCCTTATCCGACGCGAAAGGCATTTCTCGACGGCGGCACTGAATCCGCCAGATCCGAACTGTGAAGCATCGTTTACCAATGCAATAGGTTGATCGGGTAACGAGTCACTGCCGTGGCGGCGCGGCGAGGAAACCGCCCATTGCCGAGGAGAACGAATGACCACCAGCGCGGAGACCCGGATCGACCCCAAAGCCCATCCTGCGTACGTCGAATTCGCCAGGTTGGTCGAGGAGGTCATCGCGCCGCGCGCCGTCGAGGTCGACCGCACGGCAGTACCGCGGTCACACATCGAGGCCCTACGCGAGGTCGGTTATCAGCGCTGGTTCGTACCCGAGCAGTACGGCGGCGTGAAGATCCCCGACGAGGTGAAGAGCGCCGCCAATGAACTGCTCTTCGGCGCATGTCCGTCGACCGCGACGGTGGTCACGCAGCACGACGCTCCCGTCGTTCCTGCCCTCAAGGCCGGTACACCGGAGACGTTGGCGTTGCTACCGCGATTGGCGGCAGGCGAACTGCTCGGCGGCGCGGGGATGGGCCACGTCCGGTCCTGGCCCCAGAAGCGCGGCACGGTGGCCACCAAGGTGTCCGGCGGATACCGGATCGACGGGGTGATCGGCTGGCACTCGGGCTGGGGTCTGACCGACGTCGTCTGGCTGGGCGCGGTCGACGAGGCCCGCGAGACTTACGTATTCGGCATCGGCGATCTGCACCGACCGGGCGTCACCGGCCAGGTGCTGCCACTGACCGCGGTCTTCGGATCGCGAACCGCGGCACTGACTTTGGACGGCTACTTCCTTGCCGACGAGTACGTCACCGAAGTGGTCTCGGTGACGGAGTGGAAGGCCAGGGACGGTCTGGTGCGGCCCGAGGTCCGCCGGGCACGTGAGCTCAATCCCGACCTCGATCCGAATGACGTTCCGCTGCTGCCGCCGGTCGGCGCCTACGGTCTGGCCAGGGCCGCACTCGATGACGCCCTCGGACTGCGCCAGGACGATCCGGCTCTGCTGGCCATCTCCGAGGAGCTCGAGACCGCGGTGTCGAATCCGCTACCCGATCCACACTGGCGTGCCGTTCTCAACGAGATCGCGATCCGTGCCACCACCGCAGGCGTCGTGGCGCACGGCGGCGCCGGGTTGCTCTCCGACGAGATGTGTCAGATCAGGGCCAGGGCCGCACAGTTCCTTCAGGTCCGCGGCCTTGCCCCGACGGTTCGTAAGGCCCAGCTGGAGAGATACATTCGCTGATACTCGGCGGCGTGTGGTCACTTAAGACGTCCGGGCCGACTCGGGTCGTTCTTCTCGCTCAGGTGTAGAGCGTAATCGGCTGAACGTCTCCGGTGAGATAGTGCGCGCCTACTTCGAGCTTCTTGTAGTCCACGGGATCGTGCAGGGAATGCGTACGAACGTTGCGCCAGAACAGATCCAGCCCCACCTCGCTGCGAGCCGAGCTGGAACCGGTAACCTCGAACACCCGGTGAGCCACTTCCAGGGCGGTCTCCGTCGACACGACCTTGAGCTGCGCGATGCCGATCTCGACTTCGGTTCGGTATTCGGCGGTGACCTCCGCGCCGCGGGCGATCGCCTGCTCGAACCGCGTATTCCAGCGGTCGGCCAGGGCCTCCACCGCCGCGGTCTTCGACAGCAGCTCCCCGAAGGCGCGCTGCACGAACGGATCCCGTGAATAGTGCTCGACGTTGCTCAGCAGCCAGGACCCCCGCCGATCCAGTGTCAGCCGACGGGCACGCTCCAGCGCGCCCTCGGCGATCCCGAGGTAGAGATTGGCGAAGCCAAGCTGCACGCCTGGGGTGACCAGCGTCGAGTAGGGCTCGTCGCCGACCTCCCCGAGGACGTCGTCGGCCGCGATCGCGACGTCGACGAATTCAGCGCTGCCACTCGCGGAGAGGCGCTGCCCCAACGCATCCCAGTCATCGAGGAATTCGAGGCCCACCCGGTCGCGCTCGACCACCGATGCGAGCACCCGGTCAGCGCCCTGTTCGGCGGCCATCGCCAACGTGACGTCTCCGGTCGAGGCTCCGGTCGAGAACCTCTTGCGTCCGTTGAGGCGATAGCCGGAACCGTCCGGCGTCAACGTCAGGTCGGGATCCACCGGGTTTACCGCATCGCCCCACAGCCAGTTACCGGTGGCCGATGCGGTAAACCAGTGTTC
>NZ_JBOGDD010001098.1:0-8768 GCF_050701675.1 Mycobacterium sp.
CCGCTAGATTGGTGACCTTGTAGAGCTTGCCATCGGATCCGACGTACTCACCGGTGCGCGGGTTGTATTCGGCGACGGCGACTTTCGCCCGGGCTCCAGGTGCGGCGGCACCGAACGAGCTAGGCGCCACGGGTACCGCGCCACCGTCGCCAGGCGGCGGAACGTCCGCAGGCGGGCCGGGCGCAGGCGCCACCGGAGCCGCCTCGGGCGCGGGTCCTGGCGGTGGACCCAGGGGCGGAATCAGTTGCCCGTTCAGGGAATTGCCCTCGGGCGGCGGCGGTGGCGGAACCGCTGCGGTGAACGGCGCCTCCAGCGGAGAGACGGGCGGCGCACCTGGGGGCGCGTTCGGCGGCGTACCGGACGGAATCGCTCCCGGCGGCAGCGGGGTGCCCTGAAGCGGCGCGAAGATGTCGTCGCTGAGCGTCGCCCGGTCGTCGATCGGGACGCCCTGGGCGATCAGGCTTGGATCGAAAGGAGCGGGACCGGTGGCATTCTGGCGCATGGCCAGCGGCTGGTACGGCCTGTCGCTGTTGCAGATCGCCACAGTGGGAGCGCGCTTGCCCGGCTTCCTGATGCAGGGGAAGTTGCGGACGCCGCGGACCGAGATCGGCGAATCCTGCGGGAGTTTGCAGTAGATCCCGTCCGGGGTGTCGATATCGGACAGGTCGGCCGGGGACCGCCACGACGACGGGGGCAGGAAGCCGACCGTACAGGCGGGCGGATCGCTGACCGTGGCGGCGAAGTCCCCTCGTGGGGCTCCGGTCGAGTCGGAGGTGATCGAATACGACTCTTGCTGAGCGATGTACGGCGGCAGCAGGACCAGAAGTTGCTCCAGCGACGCGTTGTAAGTCATCAAGATCTCGCCGACGGTGCCCAGGTTCCCGAGCAGCACGGGAAGAGTCGGCTTGAGCTGGTTCAGCAGTCCCGAAACCTCGTCACTGAAACCCGGGAAGGTCTGCAGCACCTGGCGGACCTGAGGGTCGTCGGCGGCCAGTTGCCCGGTGAAGCCGGCCACGCTCTTGGCCCACGTCCGGATCGAGTCGGCCGTGTCGGCCTGCCCCTCGAGCAGCGGTCGGGCGTCCTCGGCCAGCATCCGGGTCTGATCCGCCGCGCCGTTCAAGTCGGCGCTCAACGTTGCACCCGAGTCCAGCAGAGAACCGAAATCATCACCGGCGCCGTTGAATCCCTTGTACGTCTCGTCCAAGAGCGCGGCCAGCCTGTCCTTGGGGAACGTGCCAACCAACTTGCTGACCTTGTCGAGCACCGGTCCGACCGGCGCGGGGATGGTCGCGTTCTCCGCCGTGATGACGGAACCGTTCTGCAGGTAGGGCCCCGAGTCGGTGCGCGGCTTGAGGTCGACGAACTGCTCGCCGACCGCGGAGACGCTCTGGACGTCCGCTTGCAGGTTGGCGGGGACCTTCGGTGACGTCGCGATCGACATCGTCGCCTCGGCGCCGTCGGGGGTGAGTCTCACGTCGGTGACCTTGCCGACTTCGACGCCGCGATAGGTCACGTTGCTGAACCGGTAGAGGCCACCGCTACTGGGCAGCTTGAGCGTCACCTCGTAACGGCCGACCCCCAGCAGGGTGGGCGCCTGGATGTAGGTGAACGCCATCACCAACACACCGATGATCGACACGACCGTGAAGATCGCCAGCTGAATCTTGATGAACCGTGTCAGCATCAGCCGCCTCCTACCATCGGTGGGGGTGCATAGGGCCCGGCGAAGATCGGGCCGCCCCCGCCCGGCGGCGGGGTGTCGACCGGACCGTCGTCACTCTGCTGCGGAACCACGGGCAACACGGGTCCGGTGACCGGCGGCATCGGTGGGGGCGCTTGCGCAGGCTGCGAACCCGGTCCCGGCAGGCTTTGGGACGCCCCCGGTGGCAGCGCGTTCAGACCTGGATTGTCCGGAGGCACGGGGCCAAGCGGCCCACCCAGCGGCGGTGGAGCGAGTGGGCGCCCCATCGGGTCGTAGGTGTAGCGCTGGAAGTACGGCTCGCCCGGCATGGGCACCAGGTCCCGCCCTTCCTGACCTGCCCGTGAGCCCAGGAAGATCGACTTGCGCAGGCGCGGCCCGGACAGGTCGATCGTCGCAAAGAGGTTGATGAAGTCACCCCTGACCGCCCGGTCGATGAGGTTCTGGCCGTACGGAAATACCGTCGCGTAGGCGAGTCCCGCGTCCAGGTCCGGTCCGACGTCGGCAAGGGCCTGAATCGTGGGTGCGAGGTTCTGCAGGTTCTTCACCAGGTCGGCCTGGCTGTCATTGACGAGTCTGTTGGCGGTGTCACTGAACGTGCCGAGCTTGGTCAGCGCGGTGGTCAGCTGTGGCCGCTGCCGGTCCAGCACTTCGAGGGCGCGCGGGATCCGTTGCAGCGCATCGTTGATGACGTCACGACGGCCGGCGAAGGTCGCGGCAACCCGGTTCAGCGCTTGAATGGTGGTGACCAGGCTCTGGCGCTGCTGATCCAGGGTGCCGACGAAGGTGTCGAGTTGGGTGAGCAGATCCCGGAAGTCGGCTTCGCGCCCGGACAGCGCCTGGTTGAAGGTGTGGACGACGTCACCGAGCTGACCCAGCCCGCCCGCGTTGACCACGACGGACAGCGACGACAACGTCTGCTCCGTTGTCGGATAGGTCGACGAGTCGTTGAGCCCGATGGTGGTCCCCGGCGGAAGTTCACCCTCGGGCTTTTGCCCGACGGGTGGATTCAGCGCCAGGTGCATCGAACCCAGCAGGCTGGTCTGTCCGACACTGGCCACCGCGTTGGCCGGGACGACGACGTTTGGCTGCACCGAGATGTCGACCTCGGCGTGCCAGTCCTTCACGCGCATCGCGCCGACGCTGCCCACCACTACGTCGTTCATGAGGACGGGTGAATTCGACTCCAGCGTGGCGATGTTCGCGATCTCGACGTGGTAGACGTGCGCGTCGGAGCCACGTCCAACGACACCGGGTAGCGGCAGGGAGTTGATTCCCTGAAACGCGCACCCGGTGGCGGTCAGTGCCACGCAGGTGGCCGCCGCGAACAACCGACGGATCGACGTTCCACTCATCATGACGGCGGTGTCCCCTCGGCGGGTGCCGGCCCGGGGTCGGGGCCGGGTGCAGGTGGTGGGGCCTCCGCGGGAAGCAGGATTCCCGGCAGGCTCGGCGCGCCCTGATCGGCGGCAGGGGCTGCCTGCTGGGGCGGCCCCGGAAGGGGCGGTCCGATGCGTGGCGGATCCGTCGGCACCGGGGCGCCGGGATACAGGGCCGGGAACGGAGCCACGGGTTGGCGGTCGTTGACCGGCAGCGGCACACCGGGCGGCCCCATCCCTGGAGGCGGTGGGACGTCACCGTCCAGTCCGGTGTAGGCGGACCCCGTCGGCGGAATCTCTGGCGGCGACGGCGCACCGCCTTCGCCCCCTGGCGCCAGCTTGGGATCTGCGTAGATGATGTTCTGCGGGCTGGCCGACTTCGCCAGGTAGGGGTTGATCGGAACCGGGATGTAGTTCAGGTTGAGCAGTCGCAACGCAGGCCCGAGGTAGTCGTTGCAGAGCTTCGCCGTTTCGGGCGCGGTGGTGTTCTGCGTGGCGCCGATCATGCCGCAGATGAACTGCATCGGGCTGGCGAGGTTGGGGATCGAGAAGCCGCCGCGAACCGCGCCGATGTCCGGGTCGAAGATGTTGTAGGCGTTGGCGAATGCGTTGGGCGTGACGTGCAGCACCTGCTCGAAGTCTTCCTTCACGTCGACCAGTGTCTGGGTGACCTGGGCCAGCCCCTGGACCTGCTCGGCGGTCTGGTTGCGGGTGCCCGCGACGAATCGCTTCACCTCCACGACCGCGACGGAGAGGTTCTTCAGTGCCGCGTCGAGGTCGGAGCTGCTCCCGTCGAGCACGCTGGACAGCGTGGCCAGTCGATCGTTGAACGCCACGATCTGTTCGTTGCTGTCGCGCAACGCGGTGACGAAGACCTGCAGATTCTTGATGGTGCCGATGAAGTCGCCGCTGCCCTCGGCAAGGATCCGGCCCACGCCGGAGAGCTGAGCCAGGGTCTGCCGCAGCTTGTCTCCGTTCCCGTTCAGGGCATTCGCGGCACTGTCGATGAACCGGCCCACCGAGGTGGTCGACACGTCGCTGGTCGGTCCCAGGTCGGTCGCCAGGCGCTCGAGTTGACGCTTCACCTCGTCCCACTCGACGGGCACTGCCGTGCGCTCCAGCGGAATCACCGCGCCGTCGGCCATCTTCGGGCCCGTCGTCCGGTAGGCCGGCGTCAACTGGACATAGCGGGCGGCGACCAGATTCTGGGCGACGATGACCGCCTTGGCGTCGGCGGGCACCGGTACCGCGCGGTCGACCTTCATGGTCATCTTGGTCCGAGTGCCTTGTGGCTCAATCGAATCGATCGTGCCGACCTTGACGCCCGAGACCTTGACGTCGTCGCCAGGGTAGATGGACGTGGCCGTCGGGAAGAACGCCGTGATGGTCGTGGGCCCGAAGAACGCGGCGCGGATCGCCACGAAGCCACCACCGATGAGCGCGACCACCAGCGCGGCCGCCACGGCGGGTGCGAGCCACTTGCGGGACCGTGCCATCATCGCGACCCGCCCGGAACTGCGTTGTACGGCAACGGCAATTCAGCCCGCGGCCCGGTCTCGGGGGTGGTGGGCGGCTGACCTGCACCGAACGCGCCGCGGCGGTACCCGAACGCGTAGTCCAGGAAGGGCTGCAAGAACTGCGCTGACAGAAAGTTCGGCACGTAGGCGGTGTAGTAGGGGCCGCTGGACACGGCTTCGCTGAGCGTTGTCTGGTACTTGGCCGCGCCCGGTATCGCCTTGGCGAGATTGTCGCGGTTGCGCACCAATACCTCGTTCACCTTGTTGAGACGTTCGAGTGTTGGCGCCAACACCTTCTCGTTGTCGGCGACGAGCCCAACCAGCTGCTTGGAGACGGCGGAGGTATTGGCAAGCAGGTCGACGATCGCCTGCCGGCGCTGGACCAGTACGCCCAAGAGGTCGTTGGCGTTGAGAATCAGGCTGTTCACCTGCTGGCTGCGCTCCGACAGGATCCCCGTGACGTTCGACGCGGACTTGAGCAGCTCGCGAAGGTTCTGGTCGCGGCCGTTCAGCGCCTGGGACAGCCGGGTGAGCCCGTCGAACGTCGGGCCCAGTTGCGGGGCGATCTGGTCGAGGGTGCTCGAGAGCGTATCCAGCGACTGGTTCAGCTGCTGGGTATCGGTGCCTGCGGTGTTCGTCGTGAGTTCGCCGACGGCATCGCTCAGCGAGTACGGCGAGGACGTCCGCGTGGTCGGGATGGCCTCGGTCCGGTTCAGCGTGCCGTTGCCCGCCGAGTCCAGACTCAGCACCCGCTGACCCAGCAGCGACCCGGTGCGGATGTGCGCCGCGGTCTCCGACCCGAGCGGGTACCTGCTGTTCACGGTGAAGGCCACCAGGGCGTCCCCGTTGTCCAGCGAAACATCGGTCACGGCACCGACTTTGATGCCAGACAGGGTGACGTCGTTTCCGACGTAGATGCCGCCCGCCTCGGAGAACAACGCCTTGTACTGCAGCGAGGTGGCGTAGGACAGCAGCCGTTCGGGCTGCAGACCGACTGCGATGACGAGGATGGCGAGAACGACACCCATGAAGCCCGCTCTGATCAGGCTTGCGCTACCACGGTATTTCAGCATTACGGCTCAGCACACCTTCCGTTCTCCTGCTTGATGAACGGGAAGAAGGACGCTCTGCCCTGGAGATCCGTGACGCGGATGGACAGCTCACAGATGTAGTACTGCACGAAGGAGCCGTAGGCGCCGATCCTGGCGAGCTTCCGGTAGTTGCCTGGTGCGCGCTGCAGGGCTCCGTCCAGGTAGCCCTTGCCACTCTCCAGGTTGGGGGCCAGGCGATTCAGCTGTGCCACCGAGGCGGCCAGCGGGGGCCGCGCCTGCGTGAGCAGATCAGCGAGCGAAGAGGTTCCGTTGTCGAGCGACGTGATCGCCGTGCCGATCGGATCGCGATCCTGCGACAGTCCGCTGATGAGTTTCTCCAGTCGGTCGATCGCACCGGAGAACTGATCGCCGTCCTTGGAGATGGTGCCAAGCGTCGTGTTGAGGTTGTCGATCAGTTGCTGGACGGTCTGGTTGTTGTCGGCCAACGTGTTGGTGAACGACGACGTCTTCGACAGCAGGGAGTCGAGGGTGCCCCCCTCGCCCTGGAACACCTGTACGAGGGACGCCGTGAGTGCGTTGACGTCCTGCGGGTTGAGCCCCTGGACTACGGGTTTGAGGCCGCTCAGCAGCAGATCGAGATCGAGGGCTGGCGCTGTGCGCTGCTCGGGAATCTGCGATCCGGGCGGCATCAGCCTGGTGGAACCGGGACCGTCGGCGAGCTCCATGAAGCGATCACCTGTGAGGTTCAGGTAGCGGATCTCGGCCCGGGTTCCACTGGTCAGTTTGATGTTGCGGTCGGCGTCGAAGTCGACCATCACCTTGCGGTCCGATCGCAGCGATACGTCGGTCACGGTCCCCACCCGGATACCGGCAACCCGCACCGTGTCACCCGACTTCAACCGCGAGGCATCGGTGAAGACCGCCGAATAGCCGTTGGTCGACCCCGTTCGGTATTGCCCGAACGTGAAGAAGAGGAACACCGTCAGCAGCGCCATGATCGAGGCGAAGATGCCGAACTTGATGAGCATGCCCCGCGAGCCCGTCATCCGGGCATCCCGATCTGTGCGGAGTTGCGGGGTGGGCCGCTGATCGGTCCGAACAGCGCCTGCTTGAGCGCGTCCGAGTTGAGCAGCACGCCCTGGTTTCCGTACTTCCACGGGTTGGACCCGACATCGGTGACCAGGAACGGCGGGCGCTTTCCATTCGGAATGGTGGGCAGCATCTGGTCCTTGCAGGACGAACCGCTCTTGGCCGCCACCTTCGGCAGATCCTCCGGGTAGCGGTAACGCTCGACGCCGAGGGTGAAGCTGGCCGAGACGTCGACGCCGGGTCGGTCCGGCGGCGGCGAGTGGACGAAGGAGTTCAAGCCCTGCACTCCGCAGCGCAGGTTGTCGCTGTACTGGCTCAGTACGGACGTCGTGGGCACCAGCATGCGCAGGTCGTCGGTGAGGGCTTGCCGGTTGGTGCCGATGACGTCGTTGCCCGTGTCGGCCAGCCCGATCGCCGAAAGGAGGAATGCGTCGAGGTTCTTCTCCTGATCTACCAGCGTGTCACCCACCTTGGTGGTGTTGGCCAGCACGTCGACGAGATCGGGGGCGGCGTCGGCGTACGCGTTCAGCGCGACGGGGGCGACCTCCAGATCGCGGTTGATGCTGTCCAGGCTGGGGTTGATCTTCTGCAGGAAGCGGTCGAAGTCGGTGACCGTCTGGCCCAGCTTCTCCCCGCGCCCGTTCAAGGCACCCGAGATCGCGGCGAGGGTTTGGTTGAGCTTGACCGGGTCGACTGCCTTGAGCACCGAGGTGAGCTGCTGGAAGACCGTGTTGGTCTCGACGGTGACGTGTTCGACCGTCACTTCGTCCCCCTTCGCCAGCGGCGTCGACGACGGATCAGGGGGCTCGGCGAACTGCACGAACTTGGAACCGAACACCGTCGATGAGGTGATGTCTACGGCGGCGTTGGACGGAATGTCCTTCAGGTCATCCGGATTCATCGCCAGGTGCAGGACGGCCTTGCCGTCGGGCCGGGTTTCGATCGATTCGACCTGGCCCACCTGAACGCCGCGCATCTTGACCTTGGCCTCGGGATTCATCACCAGGCCGGCGCGTTCGGAGACGACCGTGACCGGCACGGTCTGTCCGAAGTCGCCGCGGAACATCCCAATGGCGAAGACGACGATCAACACCAGGGCGACGACGGTGGCGAGTCCGGCCAGTGGGCGGACGGCTGATCGTGACATCGTTGTCCTCCCCTTAGCCCGACAGGTTGAAGTTGCCGTTGGAGCCGTACACGGCCAACGAGACCAGCAGGGTCACCGACACCACGATGATCAACGAGGTCCGCACCGCATTACCCACGGCGACCCCCACCCCAGAGGGCCCGCCGGTGGCGTAATAGCCGTAATAGGTGTGCACCAACAGAATCGACAACGCCATCAACAACGCCTGAAAGAACGACCACAACAAATCGATCGGATTCAGAAACGTCCCAAAGTAGTGGTCATAGAGTCCGCCGGACTGACCGAACAGCACCACCGTGGTGAACCGTGACGCGATGAACGACAAGATCACCGCAATCGAATACAACGGCGTGATCGCGATCATCCCCGCCACGATCCGCGTGCTCACCAAATATTCGATCGGGCGGATCCCCATCGACTCCAACGCGTCGATCTCCTCGTTGATCCGCATCGCGCCGAGCTGCGCGGTCACCCCCGCCCCGAACGTCGCGGCCAACCCGATCCCGGCCACCACCGGCGCGGAAATCCGGACGTTGATGAACGCCGCCAAGAACCCGGTGAGTGCCTCGATGCCGATATTGCCCAAACTCGAGTAGCCCTGCACGGCCAGCGTCCCGCCGGTCGCCAGGGTCAAAAACCCGACGATCACCAGCGTGCCGCCGATCATCGCCAACACCCCCGCCCCCATGGAGATCTCGGCGATCAGCCGGACGATCTCCTTGCGGAAGTGCACGAAAGCGTGCGGCGTCCCACCGATCGCCTTGCCGAAGAACAACGTCTGATCCCCGATGCGCCCCAACGCCCCGACCGGACGGTTGACCGTGCTGACCAACCGCGGGAAGCGGCTGCGCACCACCTGCATCGTGCCCATGCCCCGGCGCCCCT
>NZ_JBOGDD010001099.1:0-8946 GCF_050701675.1 Mycobacterium sp.
TTACGGAGCGGTTCTCGAGCAGATGTACTCCGAGCTCGACACCGCAAGGGCCGACGAACTGCGCGCGTTGCGTGACTCGGCTGCCGATCAGCCGGTGGCCGTCTCCGTCGGCCAGGCGGCCCAGGCATTGCTCGGAATCTCGGGTGCCGCACCGGATCAGACGGCCCAGTTCCTCGACCTCGGCGGTGACTCGCTGTCGGCGCTGACGTTCTCGAACCTGTTGCAGGACGTCTTCGGCGTCGCGGTCCCGGTGGGCGTCATCATCGGCCCGACGACGCTGGCCGACATCGCGACCTACGTTGACAAGGAGCGCAGCGGCGTATCCACGCGGCCGACGGTGAGTTCGGTGCACGGACCGGGTGCCGACGTGATCAGCGCATCGGACCTGAAGCTGGAGGCATTCCTTCCCGGTGACCTCCTCGCGAACGCCGTCGAACTCCCACCGGTGAAGACCGGCGAGCCGCGAACCGTTCTGCTGACCGGGGCCAGCGGATACCTCGGCAAGTTCCTCGCGCTGGACTGGCTGCAGCGCCTGTCCGAGTCGGACGGGACACTCATTTGCCTCATCAGGGGCAGTAGCCCAGCGGCAGCTCGGGCGAGGTTGGACGATGCGTTCTCCGACGGTGACCCGGAACTGCTCCGCCGCTTTCGCGAGCTGGCCGCCGACCATCTCGTCGTGATCGTCGGCGACGTCGGCGAGCCGCACATGGGTCTCGAAGAAGAGAGCTGGCAGCGGCTTGCCGACTCCGTCGACCTCATCGTGCATCCCGCCGCGCTGGTCAACCACGTGCTGCCCTACTCACAACTGTTCGGCCCCAACGTCGTTGGCACGGCCGAAGTGATCCGGCTGGCGCTCACCACGCGGTTGAAGCCGATCACCTACGTGTCCACCGTGTCGGTGGCGATGACCGTGGAGCCGCACCGCTTCACCGAGGACGGCGACATCCGCACGATCAGCGCCGTCCGCCCCATCGACGACTCCTATGCCAACGGGTACGGGAACAGCAAGTGGGCGGGCGAGGTGCTTCTCCGGGAGGCCTACGACCTGTGTGGTCTTCCGGTGTCGGTGTTCCGGTCCGGCATGATCCTGGCCCACCGCAGCCATGCCGGACAGTTGAACGTCCCAGACATGTTCACGCGCTTGATCTTCAGCGTGTTGGCCACGGGTCTGGCGCCGACGTCGTTCTACGAGACCGACGCCGGAGGGCGCAGGCAGCGGTCGCACTACGACGGCCTTCCCGTCGACTTCGTCGCCGAGGCCATCACCACGCTCGGCGCCGGGGCGACCACGGTCTCCGGCCAGGGATTTCATTCCTTCGACGTGATGAACCCGCACGACGACGGGGTGTCCCTCGACGTCTTCGTCGACTGGCTCTCCGAGGCCGGATACGCCATTCACCGCATCGACTCCTACGACGAGTGGCTGAACCGTTTCGAGACTGCGTTGCGGGCGCTGCCCGAGCACCAGCGTCAGCAATCCGTGCTGCCACTGCTGCACGCCTACGCCAGACCAGAAGCGCCGCTGCACGGCTCTCTCGCGCCGGCGGAGGTATTCCGGGACGCGGTTCGCAGCGCCAAAGTGGGTGCAGACGAGGATATCCCGCATCTGCAGCGGGAGTTCATCGAGAAGTACGCGTCGGATCTTCGGTTGCTGAAGGTGCTGACGCCGTGACGCCACGCACCTAGCCCGGGCCGGCGTTGCCCGACGTCCACCAACGAATCGCGGCGCAATACGTCATGCTCACGTCATGCTTACTGCGTAACGTCGCGGCGCCGGGGGAACACTGCCACCTGTCCGTTCCGCCCACGGCAACGAATAGGTACACGTGCAGACTTCGAAATCGAACGACGGCGATCCGCCCAGGCACGGCTTCCCGGCCGCGTTGTGGCGGACTCTTGAGAACCACCCGCCGCCGGGACTGTCGCGGATCCGGTGGCGCAGTCCGCTGCGTGGGCCGTGGTTGACGTCGGTCTTCGGCGCCGTGCTGCTGGTGGTCCTGCCGATCGTCATCATCACCGGCCTGCTGTCCTACATCGCCTACGGCCCACGTTTTGGCGCGGCCATTCCCGCCGAGGTCGGCTGGCTCAAGCTGCCCACGTTCGACTGGCCGAGCAACCCGAATTGGCTGTACCGCCTGAATCAGGGACTACACGTCGGTCTCGGGCTGATCATGGTCCCGTTGGTGCTGGCCAAACTGTGGTCGGTCATCCCGCGTCTGTTCTCGTGGCCGCCCGCCAGGTCGGCGGCGAACGTGCTGGAACGGGTCTCGCTGCTGATGATCGTCGGCGGTGTGCTGTTCGAGATCGTCACCGGCGTGCTGAACATCCAGTACGACTACATCTTCGGGTTCAGCTTCTACACCGCCCACTACTTCGGCGCGTGGGTGTTCATCGCGGGGTTCGTCGCGCACGTCGCCATCAAGCTGCCGACGATGATCCGCAGCCTGCGGTCGCGGTCATTCCTCGGCGTGCTGCGGACCTCGCGGGCGGACACGGTGCCCGAGCCGCTCGACGAGGACGGTCTGGTTGCGACGGATCCCGATCCGCCCACCCTGAGCCGCCGCGGCATTCTGGCCGTCGTGGGCGGCGGGTCGTTGCTCGTCGCGGTTCTGACCGCGGGGCAGACCATCGGAGGGTGGACCCGCCACCTGGCGGTGCTGCTGCCGCGTGGCCGCAGTTACGGCGACGGCGCGGGCGACTTCCAGATCAACCGCACCGCCGCCGCGGCTCGGATCAACCCCGCGCTGACGGGCGATCGATGGCGGCTGCAACTGATGGGGGGTCCGCAACCGCACGTCCTCGACCGCGCGATGCTCGCCGCGATGCCCCAGCACACCGTGGACCTGCCCCTTGCCTGCGTCGAGGGTTGGTCGACTTCTCAGACGTGGAGCGGGGTACGGCTGGCCGACCTCGCCGCCGCTGCGGGGCGGCCCACACCCGGCTCGGCCGTGGTGTCGTCGCTGGAGCGTTTCGGGGCGTTCAACCATGCCAGGCTTCAGCGCAACCAGGTGCTCAATCCCGATGCGCTGCTGGCCTTCCGGGTCAACGGCGCCGACCTGACCCTCGACCACGGTTATCCGGCCAGGATCATCGTGCCAGCTCTTCCTGGGGTGCACTGTACGAAATGGGTTGCCTCCATTGAGTTTCGGGAGACCTGATGTTCGCTTTGGTGAAGAGGCTCTACGGCGAGAACCTGCTGCATCTGATCGTGCTCCTTGGTGCACTGGCCCTGGTGGCGTACGCGGTCTCGGTGCTCGGCGTGCACAACCTGTTCAATCCCAAGGTGTGGTGGCAGTCGATCGCCGTGTGGTTCGCGGTGGCCGTGATCGGCCACGACCTGATCCTGTTCCCGCTCTACGCCCTGGCAGAGCGGTTGCTGCCACGGGCGCGGGCCCGGCGGGAAGCCAGTGCCCACCCGCGCCGGGTGCCGCTGACCAACTATCTCCGGATGCCCACGCTGGCAACCGGTTTGACGTTCGCGCTGTTCTTTCCTGGGATCATCCAGCAGGGCGCCTTCACCTACCACGCCGCGACCGGCCTGACCCAGGAGCCGTTCCTCGCGCGCTGGCTACTGCTCACCGCGGGGTTCTATCTCGCCAGCGCCGTCTGCTACGTCGTGCGCAGCGTCATGACCAGGACTCGTCCAGCTCCCCAAGCGACGCGATGAGCGCGCTGTTGGCGGTGTAGTCGACCGGGCAGGCGATGACGGTGACCGTGTCGGCCGCCAGTGCCTCGCGCAGGGTGGGGAGCAGCTCGTCCGCCGACGAGATGCGGTAGCCCTTGGCGCCGAAGCTCTCGGCGTAGGCGACGAAGTCGGGGTTGCCGAACCGCGTGTCGACGTTGTGGCCGATCTCCAGGTCCATCTTCCAGCTGATCAACCCGTAGGCGTCGTCGACCCAGACGAGGATCACCATGGGGGTGCCGACGCGCAGCGCGGTCTCGATCTCTTGGGAGTTCATCAGGAACGCGCCATCACCCGTCGCGACCAGCACGTTGGCCGTCGGCCGCGCGATCTTCGCCGCGATCGCGCCGGGCAGAGTCCAGGCCATCGTCGAGAGCCCGTTGGAGATGAGGCAGGTGTTGGGCTCGTAGGTCGGGTAGAGCCTCGCCATCCACATCTTCAACGCGCCGGTGTCGACCAGCACGACGTCGTCGCGCGCCAGAGCTGCCCTGGTGTCGGCGACGATGCGGGCTGGCGCGAGGGGGAACCGGTCGTCGTTGCGGCCGCGGTCGAGTTCCTGGGAGAGCAACTGTTGGATGCGCTCCTGGCCCGTTGCGGGCGGATGGTCGCGCTCCACGGCGTCGGCGAGGGCATCGAGGCACCGCCCGATGTCGGCGTGCAGGCCGACCGCGACGTCGTAGTGGGCGTCGACTTCGGCGGGGAAGCGATGGATGTGGATGATCTTGGTGTCACCGCGGGGGTTGATGCGGACCGGGTCGAACTCCTGAAGCTCGTAGCCCGCCGCGACGATGACGTCGGCCTGATCGAACCCGAAGTTGACGTAGTCGTGGCGCATGAAGCCGACGGCGCCGAGCGCGAGTGGGTGGTCGTCGGGCATGACGCCCTTGCCGTGAAACGTGGTGGCGACCGGCATGCCGAGCGACTCGGCGAAGCGGCGCACGGCGTCCGACGCCTCGCCCCTGGCAGCGCCGTGACCCGCCAGCAGTACGGGATTCCTTGCGGCGCGCAGAATCTCGGCAGCGCGTGCCACCTGGGCGGCCGATGGGTCATCTGGTCGCGGCACGTTGACCCGCAGCGGTGTCGCCGCCGCGGGGGCGTCGGCCGACTCGACGTCCTCGGGCACGGCGAGGTATACCGCACCTGGACGCTCGGTCTGGGCGAGTTTGAACGCCTTGCGAACCATCTCTGGTACCGCGGCCGGCGTGGCGACCAGCGCCGACCACTTCGTCACCGGCGCGAACATCGAGACGAGGTCGACGCCCTGATGGGACTCCTTGTAGCTACGCCGCATCCCGACCTGCGCCGAGAGCGCGATGACGGGAGTCGAGTTGGTGGTGGCGTCGGCCACGCCGAGCAGGAGGTTGATGGCGCCGGGTCCGAGCGTTGCCGAGCACACGCCGGCGTTGCCGGTCAGGCGTCCGTACACCTCCGCCATGAATGACGCGCCCTGCTCGTGCCGGGTGAGCACGTAGTCGATCGAGGACCGGGACAGCGCGTCGACCAACCGGATGTTCTCCTCACCCGGTATCCCGAAGACGTGCGTGACGCCTTCGTTCTCCAAGCATTCGACGATCAACTCGGCCGTGGTGCGAACGGGTTCTGTCACCCCTCGACCCTATCGTCGACGTGTGCATCGAGACACCGACTACCTGCTAGCTGGTATGGCCAATGGGGGTGAGCGTCGAAGACGGTGACCGCCGCCAACGAAAGGATCAAAGGATCAGTCGGACCACCCGAAGGGGAGCAACCGTGGAGTTCGTCGTCGAGGACGTGGCCTGCTCGCGAGACTACTTCCCTCGGGCGGCCGAGCTACTCGACGATCCCTTCACCGAGGTGAGCATTCCGTACGAGGACGGTGAGCTGCCGGGTTATCTGTTCCTCGCCGACGAGGAGGGGAAGCCGCGCCCAACGATCGTCTACACCAACGGTTTCGCCTCCACCCGCGACGAGGGCTATTTCGGCATCGGCGCGGCGGCCCTGCGGCGTGGCTACAACTTCCTGGCCTATGACGGACCGGGTCAGGGTTCGATGATCCGCGAGAAGGGGGTGCCGATCCGCTCGGATTGGGAGAAGGTGCTGGGCCGGGTCGTCGACTACGCGCTTACCGTTCCCGAGATCGACGACGACGAGATCGTGCAGTTCGGCCACGGGCTCGGCGGTTACTTCGTGGCGCGGTACGCCTCCCACGATCACCGATCGGCGGCGATCGTCTGCAACGACGGGATGACGACGTTCTACGCCGCCTCCCCACCCATTCCCGAAACCGTCCTCGAACTCATCGAGGAGGGGTGCGACGGCGAGGCGATCCCCATGCTCGACGTGCTGATGAAGGAGGACACCAACGCGCGGTGGGCACTGCAGAACGGAAGGCGGATCTACGGAGTGGAGACCACCGCCGAGTACGTCCGCAGGACGGCCGAGTACACGCTCACGGCCGATGACATCGGCAAGATCCAGACCCCGGCCCTGGTGCTCGAGCGCGACGACAGCACGCCGTTCGCGGGGCAGGCGGCCAACTTCGTCCACGCCATGACGGCACCGGTGCACCACGTCGTGATGCGAAGCGCGGACCGCCATCGTCACGGCGGGGCGACGTCCGTCCTGCAGCAGACGGTGTTCGACTACCTGGATGGGACGCTGCGCTAGCCGGATGGCACGGCCATTGCCGTGACGACGGCGGTGGCGAGTCGGTCGCAGTACTCGGTGCTGACCTCTGCCTGCATGACGGCGAGCCGCCAGTAGAGCGGTCCGGCGAGAAGGTCCATCGCCAGGTCGACGTCGGTGTCCGCAGGCAGTTCGCCACGCCGGATCGCGCGCTCGAACAGTTCGGCCGCCTTGGCGCGACGCGGCCCCGCCACCGACTGCGCGAGCACCGCGGCGAGCTCGTGATTGCGCGTCGCCTCGGCGAGCATGTCGGGAATGATCAAGCGGGCCAACGGATGTGACAGCGCCGCCCGGCCGTTGTCGAGGTACTGCCTGACGTCACCGATCAGCGTTCCGGTGTCGGGGACGTCGATCGCCGCCACCGCGAAGTTGGAGACGAGGGCGATCGTCAGGTCGAGCTTGGATCGCCACCGCCGGTAGATGGCGGCCTTGCCCACGCCTGCGCGTTTGGCCACCGCGTCGATGGAGAGCCGACCGTAGCCGACCCGCGCGAGTTCGGCGAAGAAGGCGGATTCGATGGCGTCGGTCACGTCGTCCCGCAGTACCGGTCCGCCGGAGGTCCGTCGTGGTGCGGGTGGCGTCACGGCATGCAGCATAACCGAGACGGAACAGTTGCGTTCCGTTTGGCGTTGAGATCTACTAGTCGATACGGATCAGTATCGTCTCGTTTAAGGAGTGGGTCATGAAGTTCTTGTTCGACGACGAGTCGTTCTCGTACGAAACCCTGCGCGCGGCGAGCTTCGCCAACTACGGCGGCGCCGAGCTCGGCGAGGTGATCGTCACCGCCAGGGCCATCCCCGAAGGTGACGAGGTGGCCTGGCACCGTGAATGGAAGGCAACCGCGCAGCGGGTGGAGTCGATCGCACGCCATTCGCTCGCCGCGGGGCACGGCGTCAGCGCAAGGGAGGCGTTCCTCCGGGCCTCGAACTACTACCGCACCGCCGAGTTCTACCGCCGGGACGATCCGTTCAACGACCCCGAGGTGTTCGAGCTCTCCCGGCGCTCGCGGGACACCTTCCTCGGCGCGATGGCGCTCTACGGCTTCGCGTTCGAGTCGGTCTCGATTTCCTACGAGGGTACGACGCTGCCTGGCTACCTCTATCTCGTCGATGACTCCGGGCAGCCGCGACCCACCGTGATCTACAGCAGCGGCTACGACTCCACCCTCGAGGAGTCCTACTTCGCGATCGCGGCCGCCGCCCTGGCCCGCGGCTACAACGTCCTGGCCTTCGACGGGCCAGGGCAGGGCGCGGCGCTGCGGGAACAGCACCTGGTGTTCCGCCCCGACTGGGAAGCGGTCATCACGCCGGTCGTCGACTTCGCGCTCACCAGAAGCGAAGTCGATCCCGGCCGGATCAGCGTCTTCGGCTACAGCATGGGCGGCTACCTGGTCGCAAGGGCGGGTGCGTTCGACACCCGCATCGCCGCGCTGATCCTCGACGACGGCATCTACGACTTCCACGCCGCGATGGCCCACGCCCTGCCGCCGTTCGTGAACGACTGGATCGACTCCGGCGACGACGCGTCGGCGATCCCCGTCCTGGAGATGCTGATGGCGCGCGACACCCAGGTTCGGTGGGCGATGCGAAATGGACTGTGGGTCATGGGCCTTGACTCGCTCGCCGACCTCCCTCGGGTGTTCCGCCAGTACACGCTGGCGGGCGTGGCCGACCGGATCACCGCCCCCGTGCTGGTGCTCGATGCGGACAACGACCAGTTCCTGAACGGTCAGCCGAAACAGGCCGCCGAGGCGATGGTCAACGCGGACGTCACCCTGGTCACGCTCCCCGAATCGGAGGGTGCGGGCGAGCACTGCCACATGGGTGCGCTGGCCCGCGCGCACCAGACGATCTTCGACTGGCTCGATACCGCAGTGCCCCAATCGAACTGAAGTGGATTCACCCCGATTCGGGCACCTCATCGGTCCAGACCGTGAAACTCGTCAAGGCGTTGGGGCCGAACGTGTTACTGAGGGCGACGTCGGCGGCATCGCGGCCACGCGCGATCAACACCCTGCCGATGCGTGGAGTGTTGTTGCGCGCGTCGAAGGTGTGCCACTGGCCGCCGAGGAACACCTCGAACCACGCGGCGAAGTCCATCGGACCGTACGGCGGCGGCATGCCGATGTCACCGAGGTATCCGGTGCAGTAGCGCGTGGGGATGTTCATGCAGCGACAGAAGGCGACGGCGAGATGCGTGAAATCGCGGCAGACGCCGACCCGTTGGTTGAACGCCTCCAGCGCCGTTCGCGTGCTGTCCGCGCGTTGGTAGTCGAACGTGATGTGCCGATGGACGTAGTCGCAGATGGCCTGCACGCGGTCCCACCCCGGCGGTACCTGCCCGAACAGGTTCCATGCCGTCTGCGAAAGGCGATCGGTATCGCAGTACCTACTGCCCAGCAGGAACACGAGCGTGTCATCGGGCAGCTCCGGCACCGGAATCTCTTGAGCGTCGGGTACGAGCATGTCAGGGAGTCCACTGTCGTTGACGACCGCATCTGCGAAGACACGCGTGCGGCCCACGGGCGCGACGATGCGCGTGCACCAGTTGCCGAAGTCGTCGCGATAGGCGGCCATCGGGACCGGCGGCTCGACCAGCAG
>NZ_JBOGDD010001100.1:0-2375 GCF_050701675.1 Mycobacterium sp.
GACCAGGACGATCCCGCCGGTGCTCATCGCCTCAAGCTCCGAGCTGCCCGGCGAGATCGAGGAAGTCGGTTGCGGTGTAATCGAACTCGCCGACCTCGAACCCGGGTGGTCGGCGGCCGGCCCCGCGTTCGAGCGGTCGGGTCACGTACGCCGTCAGCAAGCCCGCGTCGCGCGCCGCCCGCAGATCGCTGGGGTGCGCCGCGACCAGCATCAGCTCCCCCGGCGCCACGTCGAGGAGGTCGGCGCATCCGAGATAGGCCTCGGGATCCGGCTTGTAGTGGTGGAACAGTTCGGCCGAGATCACACAATCCCACGGCAGCCCGGCGCGTTTGGCCATGTTGGTCAACAGCGAGACGTTGCCGTTCGACAGCGTCGTGATCACGAAGCGCTGTTTGAGACGGGTCAGACCGTCCACCGAATCGGGCCACGGATCCAGCCGGTGCCAGGCGCGGTTGAGCTGGTCGACATCCGTGTCCGGCAGGGAGTCGATTCCGGCTCGATCGAGGAGTCCGTCGAGGATCAGGCGGTGCAGGGCGTCGATCTTCAACCATGGAAGCTCACCGCGGCGCACGCGGTCCATCGCCGCCGGATAACCGGCCCGCCAGTCATCGGCGAAGGCCGCCCAATCCTCGGCGAGTCCGTGCCTCTCCCCGAACATCTCCAGCTCGCCGATGATGCTGTTGCGCCAATCGACGACGGTCCCGAAGACGTCGAACGCCAACGCTTTCGGCGCCGTCACGGAACCAGCACGACCTTGCCCTTGATCCCGCCGCTCGCCAAGCTCTCCAGCGCCGCCCGGCCCTCGGCCAGCGGATACCTCACCGGTGGCGGCGGCCGCAGCCCCGCGTCGATGAGCTTGCCCAACCCGACACCGATCTCGGCCTGCGCGCCGGGCGTGCGGTTGATGAACTCACCCAACCCGACACCGACGACGCTGACGTTGCGCAGCAACAGCCGGTTGACCTTGACGGTCGGGATGCCGCCGCCAGAGGCGAAGCCCAGCACCAGCAACCTGCCCTCGGTCGCCAACACCCGGACCGCGTCGTCGAACGCCTCGCCTCCGACGGGGTCGACCACGACGTCCACGCCACGGCCGTCGGTGTGTTCGCGGGCCGCCTTGGCCCAGCCCTCGGTCAGCGGCAGCACCACGTCGGCGCCCAGCGACTCGACGAACTCCGTCGCCCCAGGGCGATGCACCATCGCGATCACCTTGGCGCCCAGCGCCTTCGCGATCTGGATGGCGGCGGTCCCGACTCCACCCGCCGAGCCGAGCACCAGCACGGTCTCACCGGCACGCAGTGCAGCGCGACGTTCCAGTGCGAAGTACATCGTGTAGTAGTTGCCAAGCAGACACACCGCCGTGCGGTCGTCGATGCCATCCGGCGTCGGGTTGACGCTAGCCACCGGCACGGCCACCCGTTCGGCCCAGGCGCCAAGCATCGACAGCGCCGAAACGCGCTGCCCTGCCGTGAAGCCCGAGTCTGCGGGCGCTGATCGCACCACGCCTGCGATCTCGGTTCCTGGGACGAACGGAGGGTCGAGCTTCAGCTGATACTCGCCACGGATCAGCAGCAGGTCGGGAAAGCTGACCCCGGCCGCACCGACGTCGACGACGACCATGCCGGGGGCCGCAGGCTCCCCAATATCCGGTACGTCGGTGTAGACCAAGCCCGACGGCCCGGAGAGTTCTTGCGCGACAAGCGCCTTCACTTGACTCTCAGCCGAGCTTGAAGCTGGCCGACTGCGCTGCCGACAGATCGGTGATCTCGCCCCACTTGCCTGCGACGTCGTCGACCGACGGCACCGAGGAGAACGTCACGCCGTCGTTCTGGAACAGCGCCGTGCGCTGCACCTTGCCCCCGCCGACGATGAAGATCGAATCGGTGTCGGGCACTTCCTCGGTGCACAGGTAGGCCACCACCGGTGCCACGTACTCGGGCGTCAGCTTCTCGAACACCTCGGGCGGCAGGATGTCCTGCGTCATCCGGGTGGCGGCGATCGGCGCGACGGCGTTGGCCTTGATGTTGTACTTGGCGCCTTCCTGGGCCAGCGTGTTGATCAGGCCGACCAGGCCGAGCTTCGCGGCGCCGTAGTTGGCCTGGCCGAAGTTGCCGAAGAGGCCACTGGTCGAGGTCGCGACGACGACGCGGCCGAAGCTCTGCTCGCGGAAGTGCGGCCACGCGGCGCGCAACACGTTGTACCCGCCGTAGAGGTGCACCTTGAGCACGGCGTCCCAGTTCTCGAACGTCATCTTGTGGAACGTGCCGTCGCGCAGGATGCCCGCGTTGCTGACCACGCCGTCGACCTTGCCGAACTCGTCGACCGCGGTCTTGATGATGTTCTCGGCACCCTCTTGCTCGGCGACGCTGTCGTAG
>NZ_JBOGDD010001101.1:0-2384 GCF_050701675.1 Mycobacterium sp.
GAGTAAGGCTGGCGTTCCTGCACTCGTTGGCGAGTTGGTATGTACCGGAACAACTTCGACGCTTCCGCCAAGACGTGCCAGGAATCGGCTTCGAGCTGTTTCAAGGTCCGGCGCACGAGATCACGCACCGGGTGCGCAACGGCCAAGCCGACCTGGCGATCACCGCTCCGCGCCCTCAGGGGCCCGGCTTCGCCTGGCATCAGCTGTATGTCGAACGCTTGTGCCTGGCCGTTCCCCGGGGGCACCGACTGGCCGACCGAAGCCGGGTACGGCTCTCCGCCGCGGCGGGGGAGCCGTTCGTCGCGCTCGGAAGGCAGTCCGGGCTGCGCCAGCTCACCGACGACCTGTGCGCGGAGGAGGGTCTCGACCCCGACATCGTGTTCGAGGCCACTGAAATCCCCACGATGGAGGGGTTGGTGGCGGCTGGATTCGGTGTCGCAGTCGTGCCCGTCCCTCGCGAGGGCGCCGAATCCAGCGCCGTCCACGTTCCGCTCTCCAACCTGGGCGCCAAGCGTGAAGTGGGGCTGGTGTGGGACCGAGATCACCCCCTGTCCCCACCGGCAGATCGCTTTGCGGACTTTCTCAGGCAGTCATAGCGTCCAACGCCGCCGGCGAACCTGCACTGATGCCAAAGGCGCATGAACTCGATTGATGTCATGCATTGGACACATCACGATGCGGCTCATAGCTTCATTCGGTGTCGATCGAACAAGAGGCCTCACGGGACTGGGTCGGCCACACCCGTGGATCGGCGGCCTACGGACGGCTGCTCGCCGCGCTGTTCTGCGCCGGGGTGGCCACCTTCGCCCAGCTGTACTCACCGCAGGCGGTACTACCGCTGATAGCGGCAGACCTGGACATCGGTGCCGCCGCAGCGGCCCTGACGATCTCGGCCTCGACCGTCGGCCTCGCCATTGGCGTGATCCCGTGGTCGACGCTGGCCGACCGCATCGGCAGGGTGAACGCGATGACCATCTCGGTCGGCGTCGCGACCACGATCGGCCTTCTGGTTCCGTTTGCGCCCACCTTTGAATTGCTGCTGACGGGCCGGTTTCTCGAGGGTCTTTTCGTCGGCGGAGTGCCCGCGATCGCCGTCGCCTACCTGACGGAGGAGATCGACCCCTCGCACGCCGCCCGCGCTGCGGGCACCTTCGTCGCAGGAACCACCATCGGCGGTCTCCTGGGCCGGTTGGTCGCGAGTCCCGTCGCCGAGGTGGCCGGATGGCGAATCGGAGTGTTCACCGTCGCGCTGGTGTGTGGAATCGCGGCGCTGGTCTTCGTCAAGCTCGCCCCGGCACCGCGAGGCTTCAACCCATCGAAGGAGTCCGGCGCCAACCCCGAGGGCAGCCTGGCCCACCGCTTGGTCGTCAACCTGCGATCGCCCCGTCAGCTCATCCTGTTCGCCCAAGGCTTTCTCCTCATGGGCGGATTCGTGGCGCTGTACAACTTCCTGGGCTTCCGGCTGACCGCCGCGCCGTTCTTCCTCCCGCCGTTCGCCGTCAGCCTGGTGTTCCTCGCCTATCTGGCGGGAACCTGGGCGTCGTCGCGGGCCGGCGCGGAATCCACCCGCTTCGGCCGCAAGAGGGTGCTGCTGGTGTCCATCGCGATCATGGTCACGGGCGTCGCCGTCACGCTGAGCGACAACGTGATCGCCATACTCGTCGGTCTGGTGATCGCCACCGCGGGGTTCTTCGGCGCCCACTCCATCGCGTCAGGTTGGACGGGTCAGGCGGCGCCCGCTGGCAGAGCGCAAGCGTCGTCGCTGTACAACCTGTTCTACTACGGCGGGTCGAGCGTCATCGGTTGGTTCGGGGGCGTGGCATTCGACGGTTACGGCTGGGTCGCCGTCGCGACGACGATCCTGGTACTGGCCCTCATCGCGGCGACCGTAGCGGCGTTGTTCCTGCCCAGCGACTCGTAACTCGGCGACTGTAGTCCTAGAGGATGTCGACGATGTCGTTCTTCAGGGCCTCGGCCTGCGTGCCGAAGACCGCTTGAACGTTGTTGCCGACCTCGATGACACCGGCGGCCCCGAGGCCCTTCAGTAGCGCCCGGTCCACCTTCCCGGTGTCGGCGACCTCCATGCGCAGGCGTGTGATGCAGGCGTCGACGTTCACCAGGTTCTCGCGGCCGCCGAACGCGGCGATCAGTTGCTCGGCCCTGCTGTCGGTCGCGACCGCGGTGGGTGCCGCGGAAGTCCCGGACGCCGTGCCGGACCCTCCTGCGCTCACCGCGGTGGGAGCGTCGGCGCCCTGGCCGAGGTTCGCTTGCTCCTCCGCCTCGAATTCGCTCTCCGGCTCCCGACCTGGAGTCCGCATGTTCCACTTCGTGATCGCGAACCGGAACAGCAGGTAGTAGACGACGAAGAACACCACGCCCATACC
>NZ_JBOGDD010001102.1:0-10465 GCF_050701675.1 Mycobacterium sp.
GGGTGATGGTGGCGCCGACCTGGCTCTTGATGTCGTCGCCGACGATCGGCACGCCTGCGTCTTCGAACTTCTTGGCCCACACCGGGTCCGAGGCAATGAAGACGGGCAGTGCGTTGACGAATGCCACGTTCGCGTCGATGGCGCACTGGGCGTAGAACTTGTCCGCCTCTTCGGAGCCCACCGGAAGGTAGGACACCATGACGTCGACCTTGGCGTCCTTGAGTGCCTTGACGACGTCGACGGCCTCGCTGTCGGACACCTCGATGGTTTCGGAGTAGTACTTGCCGATGCCGTCCAGCGTCGGTCCGCGCTGCACGGTGATGTTGGTGGGCGGCACGTCGGCGATCTTGATGGTGTTGTTCTCGGACGCGAAGATGGCCTCGGACAGGTCGAAGCCGACCTTCTTGGCGTCCACGTCGAACGCGGCGACGAACTTCACGTCGCGGACGTGGTACTTGCCCAGCTTCACGTGCATCAGGCCGGGGACGGTCGAGTTCTCATCGGCGTCGTCGTAGTACTGCACACCCTGCACCAAGGAGGACGCGCAGTTGCCGACACCGACGATGGCAACCCGGATTTCGTTCGAGGCGGCCGCCTCATTGGGTACAGACATGGAACGTTCTCCTTCTCGTACTGACACTCGGTGCGGGTTGTAGTTGTCGATGTTGCTCAGTGCTGATTTTCTGGACGACCTTGCGCGCCGCGCTCGGCCGCGATCAGATCGTTGAGCCACTTGACCTCGCGCTCGCTGGACTCGAGGCCGAGCTGGTGGAGCTGGCGGGTGTAGCGGTCGAGTGAGTTGGTGGCACGCGCGATGGCTTCACGCAGACCCTCCCTGCGTTCCTCCACCTGACGCCGCCGGCCCTCCAGAATGCGCATCCTGGCCTCGGCCGGGGTGCGGTTGAAGAAGGCCAGGTGCACGCCGAAGCCGTCATCGGTGTAGTTCTGCGGTCCGGTGTCGGCGACGAGTTCGGTGAACCGTTTCTTGCCCTCGTCGGTGAGCACGTAGACGCGTCGGGCCCGGCGTACCTTGACGGCTCCCACTGGCGCCACCTCTTCGGCGATGAGCCCGTCGGCCTGCATCCTGCGTAGGGCCGGATACAGCGAGCCGTACGAGAACGCGCGAAAGGCGCCAAGCAGGCCCGTCAATCTCTTGCGCAGCTCGTAACCGTGCATGGGTGATTCGAGTAGAAGTCCCAGAATGGCGAGCTCCAGCACTCGAATCACCTCCTTTGCTCCGTCGCTACGACGATTCAACACCTCGGCAAACTGTATCGCGCCGATATATACGACGCTACATCAGGACGCCGAACAGTGGATGAGGAAGTGGCGATTACGAGTTGGTGGGGTAGCTCACGCGCTTGGTGGTGAGGTCACCGTTGAGTTCGATGTATCCGCTGTCCCCGAACTTCGGGCTCACGTAGATGCTGATCTGGATGCTGCCGGGCGGTGCTGTGATGTCGCTGTTCGCTTCGATGTCGAGGTAGAGGGTCTTGACCTCGGCGGGATTGATGCCGAGGGTCTCGGGCGCACCTCTGACCAGGCCGACCAACGTCGGGATGTCGAACTGTCCGAGGTCGACCACCTTGTCGTCGGAGCTCGTGCTGGTCTCCGACGGATCGTCCCAACCACCGCGGTAGGAGTAGTGCAGAGCCCGCCTCGGCTCGTTGGGATCGGTGCGCTCCAACGACGCGTAATCGTCGTAGATGGTGATCCCGTATCCCGTGGTGTCGCCGAATTTCGACCTCATCTGCTCGAACAGACCGGTCAGGCCGCCGAGGGAGTGCAGCTGCCGCGGCGGGGTCAGCACCTTGGCGGGTATGCCGTCGGCCTTGGCGCCGGGATCGGAGGTGAAGCTCAATGGCGAGCTGGTGTTTCCGTAGAGCCCCCAGCCGATCGCGATGCCGAGTATCACCAGGACGCCCGCCACCGCGAGACGCGTGCCGATGCGCCCGCCCGCACCGCCGGTGGCGCCGGAGAAACTCGACGGCTTCTTGAGATCGGGCATCTGGACCGGGGCGTTCTCGGTCTGGAGGTCGTCGACCAGCGACTGCAGATCACCGAGCGTGGCGGCCGTCGTCGCGGTCGCCACCCGCGTGCGGTGCTCCTCCATCGACAGCTGCCCGTCACTGAGCGCGCTGTCGAGTATCTGGCACGTGTTGTTGCGGTCGGTGTCCTTCGCCCGCGTTCCTGCCGTCTGCCGCGTCGCCACGAACAGATCGTAGAAGTTCGTGCACCATCACTGCAGACCAGATGGCGAACTGGGGCCGGAGGTGACCCAGTCGAGGCTCCCCTCGCAGAGGGCCGACGTACTCTGGTGACCGTGCGATTGCAGCGACAGGTGGTGGACTATGCGCTCAAGCGACGGTCGCTGCTGGCCGAGGTGTACTCGGGACGCACGGGCGTTTCCGAGGTGTGCGATGCCAATCCGTACCTGCTGCGCGCCGCGAAGTTTCACGGCAAGCCCAGTCAGGTGATGTGCCCGATATGTCGCAAGGAGCAGCTCACGTTGGTGTCGTGGGTGTTCGGCGACCACCTCGGAGCCGTGTCCGGTTCAGCCCGCAGCACGGAGGAGTTGGTGATGCTGGCGGCGAAGTTCGACGAGTTCGCGGTGCATGTAGTGGAGGTGTGCCGGACCTGCGAGTGGAACCACCTCGTCAAGTCGTACGTGCTTGGGGCGCCTCGTCCTCCGAAGGCGCGCGGCACCAGGACAGCGCGCTCTGGAGCGCGTACGGCCAGTGAATAGCGAAGGGCGACACGAACGGTCAGCCGACGACGTCCGCAAGGAGTCAGCGGCTGACGGTGGAGTCGCGCCCACGTCGCACGCGGCTCCTTCGCCGTCCGACGGCGTGACCAGGGCCATCCCCACGTCGAGGGATTCGTTGCGGCCAGATGATCGCCAGACGATGGTGATCCCTCCCGTTCGCGACGCCCCGCCGCAGTACCGCGATCCGATCGACGTCGTCAAGGCGGCCATGGACGGCACGCCGCCGCCGCCACGGCAACCACCGCCAGGGCCTCCTCCAGGGGGCCGCCCGCCAGGCGGACCGGGTCCGCGTCGTGAGTTCCACGTCAACTGGAAGTGGGTGCGGCGGGGGTCCTACATCGCACTGGCGCTGTGCGTCCTGCTGCCGATCGTGACCTTCGCGATGGCCTACGTGATCGTCGACATCCCCAAGCCCGGCGACATCCGCACCAACCAGGTGTCGACGATTCTGGCGAGCGACGGCAGTGAGCTCGCGAAGATCGTCCCGCCGGAGGGAAACCGGGTCGACGTCAACATCGATCAGGTTCCCGTGCAGGTCCGCAACGCGGTGATGGCCGCGGAGGACCGCGACTTCTACACCAACCCCGGCTTCTCCTTCACGGGGTTCCTGCGCGCGTTCAAGAACAACATCTTCGGCGGCGATCTGCAGGGCGGTTCCACGATCACGCAGCAGTACGTCAAGAACGCCCTCGTCGGTGACGCGCGATCGGGCGTGGGCGGTCTGGTCCGCAAGGCCAAGGAGCTCGTCATCTCGACGAAGATGTCGGGTGACTGGTCCAAGGACCAGGTGCTGCAGTCCTACCTGAACATCATCTACTTCGGCCGGGGCGCGTACGGGATCTCCGCCGCCTCGACCGCCTACTTCGGCAAGCCCGTCGAGCAGCTGAACGTCGCCGAGGGCGCGCTCCTGGCGGCGTTGATCCAGCAACCGTCGGCGCTTGACCCCGCCGTCGATCCGGCCGGGTCGGCCGAGCGCTGGAACTGGGTGCTCGACGGCATGGTGAGGATGGGCGCGCTGTCTCCGAGCGACCGCGCGGCACAGGTGTTCCCGCCAACGGTGTCGCCGGATCTGGCCCGCGCGCAGAACCAGACGACCGGACCGAACGGGTTGATCGAGCGTCAGGTCACCAAGGAACTGATGGACCTGTTCAACATCGACGAGCAGACGCTGAACACCGAGGGCCTGCAGGTCACCACCACGATCGACCCGAAGGCGCAGCAGTCCGCCGAGGACGCCGTCGCGAAGTACATGGACGGCCAGGACCCCGACATGCGCACGGCCGTCGCCTCGGTCGATCCGAGGACCGGCGGGGTGAAGGCGTACTACGGCGGCTCGGACGCCAACGGGTTCGACTTCGCGCAGGCCGGACTGCCGACGGGATCGTCGTTCAAGGTGTTCGCGCTCGTTGCCGCACTCAAGCAGGGCATCGGGCTGGGTTACCAGGTGGACAGCTCGCCGGTGGAAGTCAACGGCATCAAGATCACCAATGTCGAAGGCGAGGGTTGCGGCACCTGCAACATCGCCGAGGCGCTCAAGATGTCGCTCAACACCAGCTACTACCGGCTGATGCTCAAGCTCAAGAACGGTCCGCAGGACGTCGCCGACGCGGCACACGCGGCGGGTATCGCCGAGAGCTTCCCCGGCGTCGAGCACACCCTGTCCGAGGACGGCAAGGGTGGCCCGCCGAACAACGGAGTGGTGTTGGGTCAGTATCAAACTCGGGTGATCGACATGGCCTCGGCGTACGCGACACTCGCCGACTCGGGCGTCTACCACCGGCCGCACTTCGTGCAGAAGGTGGTCCGCTCCGACGGCCAGGTGCTCTTCGACGCGTCCCAGCAGAACGACGCCGGCGAGCAGAAGATCGACAAGGCCGTCGCCGACAACGTGACCGCCGCCATGCAGCCCATTGCGGGCTACTCGCGGGGTCACAACCTGGCCGGTGGTCGGGCCTCGGCCGCCAAGACCGGGACCAACCAGCTCGGCGACACCGACGCCAACCGCGACGCCTGGATGGTGGGTTACACGCCGTCGTTGGCGACGGCGGTCTGGGTGGGGACCACCGAGGGCACCAAGCCGCTCGAGAACAAGTCGGGCGGCTCGGTATACGGGTCGGGCCTTCCATCGGACATCTGGAAGTCGACGATGGACGGGGCCTTGCAGGGCACCGATGACGAGACGTTCCCGAAGCCAACGGAAATCGGCGGTTACGCGGGTCCACCCGCAGCGCCTCCGCCGCCTCCGCCACCTCCGCCGCCGCCGTCCGAGACGGTGATTCAGCCGACGATCGAGTTGGGTCCCGGCATCACGATCCCGTTCGGCCCACCGACCACGATCCCGTTGGGGCCGCCTCCGCCGCCTCCCGGTGATCCGGCCGCCTCAGCCACCCCGACGATCACCGCGCCGCCGCCTCCGCCGTGATCGGCGAGGTGGAACGTCGCCGCCGGGGCGGCTCCGGCGACCCGAGTCGGCCCACGGTGTCCCCCGAGCCGCTGGCCGAGGATCTGCGCAGCGACGACGACCGCGACCTGCCCAGCCGGACGGACACCATCGGCGCTGCGCTCTCCGGCACGATCGGCGGTCCGGTCGGCAGGCACGCGCTGATCGGCAGGGCGCGGTTCATGACGCCGCTGCGCGTCATGCTCGTCATCGCGCTGCTGTTCCTCGCACTCGGGTACACGACGAAGGCGGCATGTCTGCAGTCGACCGGCAGCGGCACCGCCGATCAGCGTGTCGCCGTGTGGGAGAACCAGCGCGCGTACTACGAGCTCTGCTACTCCGACACCGTGCCCCTCTACACCGCAGAACTGTTGAGCCAGGGCAAGTTTCCGTACAAGTCATTCTGGGTCGAGAAGGACTCCGCCGGCGGCCCGCAGAAACAGTACGACGGCAGCCCCGCCATCAGGTACATGGAGTATCCGGTCCTGACGGGCGTCTACCAGTACGTGTCGATGGCGTTGGCCAAGACCTACACGGCGTTGACCAAGCTCGTCTCGGTGCCGGTGCTCGCCGAGGTGGTGATGTTCTTCAACATCTCCGCGTTCGGGCTGGCGCTGGCGTGGATGGCGACGGTGTGGGCGACGGTGCGGTTGGCGGGCCGCCGCCCGTGGGACGCGGCGCTCGTCGCGGGTTCGCCATTGCTGATCTTCCAGATCTTTACCAACTTCGACGCGCTGGCGACGGCGTGCGCGGCGGGGGCGATGCTGGCGTGGGCCAGGCGAAGACCGGCGCTGGCCGGTGTCCTGATCGGCGTCGGCGTCGCGCTGAAGCTCTATCCGCTGCTGTTGCTCGTCCCGATGGTGATCCTGGCGTTGCGGACCGGGCGGTTGCGCGAGGTGGGCAAGACAGCCGGCGCCGCGGTGGCGACGTGGGTGATCGTGAACCTGCCGATCATGGTGCTGTTCCCGCGGGGCTGGTCGGAGTTCTTCCGGCTCAACACGCGACGCGGTGACGACATGGACTCGCTCTACAACGTCGTCAAGTCGTTCACCGGCTGGGCGGGGTTCGACCCGCATCTGGGGTTCTGGCAGCCGCCGGCGGTGCTCAACGCGGTGTCGGCGGTTCTGTTCGCCGTATGCCTGTGCGGGATCGCGTATGTCGGCCTGACCGCGAAGCAGCGCCCGCGGCTGGCGCAGCTGGCCTTCCTCGTCGTTGCAGCCTTCCTGCTGACGAACAAGGTGTGGAGCCCGCAGTATTCGCTGTGGCTGGTTCCGCTGGCGGTGCTGGCGTTGCCGCAACGTCGAATCCTGTTGGCCTGGATGACGGTTGACGCGCTCGTCTGGGTGCCCCGAATGTTGTATCTCTTCGGCGAGCAGAAGATGGGGCTGCCGCAGCAATGGTTCACGACGACGGTGCTGCTGCGGGACGTCGCGGTGATGACGTTGTGTGCGTTGGTGCTTCGTCAGATCTACCGGCCCGAGCTCGACCTGGTCCGCCACGGCGGGCGGGTCGATGATCCCTCGGGTGGGGTCTTCGAGTACGCGCCCGACGCACCGCCTCGTTGGCTGCCCGCCCGGTTGCGCCCGCCGCAACCGCCGCTGGCGTCACCCGTGGAACGCGAGCCGGAGCTGACGCCGGCCGGGTGAGCGCCTGTGGCAGGGTTGGAAACGTGACCGATCTCGAATTCAGTGACTCCGTGGTGGTGAATGTCGACGCCGACCGGCTGTACGCGCTGGTCGCCGACGTCACCCGGATGGGCGAGTGGAGCCCGCAATGCCGGGCGTGCTGGTGGGACGACGGCGGCGGCCCGGTGGTCGGCGCGTACTTCACCGGGCGGAACGAGACTGCGGAACGAACGTGGGAGACGCGCAGCCGGGTCGTGGCCGCCGAGCCCAGTCGCGAGTTCGCGTGGGTGGTCAACGACGGCTGGGTGCGTTGGGGCTTCACCCTCGAGGCCGTGGAGGACCCGGTCGGTGGCACCCGGCTCACCGAGTCGTGGGCGTTCCAGCCCGAGGGCATCCGTGGCTTCCACGGACGGTTCGGCGACGATGCGGAGAACCAGATCGGCATCCGGACGCGGTCGGCCAAGGAGGGCATTCCGGTCACCCTTGCGGCGATCAAGCGCACGGCCGAGGGCGGCTGAGCGGCGCGATTTCGCTGCTCAGGCCCTCCTGCTGTAGCCTTGCGGGGTTGCCGACGCAGGCGACCCTCCTGCCACGGACAAGCCGTGGCCGCACACGACCATAGGAGGTGATGGGTTCCTTATGCGTCCATACGAAATCATGGTCATCCTCGACCCCACGCTCGATGAGCGGACAGTTGCTCCGTCGCTGGAGACGTTCCTGAACGTCATCCGCAAGGACGGTGGCACGGTCGAGAAGATCGACATCTGGGGCCGTCGCCGGTTGGCGTACGAGATCCTCAAGCATCCCGAGGGCATCTACGCCGTCATCGACGTCAAGGCCGAGCCGGCCACGGTGTCCGAGCTGGATCGTCAGCTGAGCCTGAACGAGTCAGTGCTGCGCACCAAGGTGATGCGGACCGATAAGCACTGAGCCCAATGGGCTAGTGCACGTCAGAGTGGTTCCGTAGGCTCGCCTGCGACTCGCTCTGAAGCGACCGCACGCCAACAACACAGCACAGGAGGCCCTCGTGGCTGGTGACACCATCCTCACCGTCGTCGGAAACCTGACCGCCGACCCCGAACTGCGGTTCACGCCGTCCGGGGCCGCCGTCGCCAACTTCACGGTGGCGTCGACGCCTCGGATGATGGACCGTCAGACGAACGAGTGGAAAGACGGCGACCCGCTCTTCATGCGCTGCAGCATCTGGCGCGAAGCTGCCGAGAACGTGGCTGAAAGCCTCACTCGCGGTTCACGGGTGATCGTCACCGGGCGTCTCAAGCAGCGGTCCTACGAAACCCGTGAGGGCGAGAAGCGCACCGTCGTCGAGCTCGAGGTCGATGAGATCGGTCCGTCACTGCGGTACGCGACGGCCAAGGTGAACAAGGCCAGCCGAAGCGGCGGCGGGGGCGGCGGCTTCGGTGGTGGCGGTGGCGGCGGTTCCCGCGCTGCTGCCAACAGCGGTCCCAGCGATGGCCCCAAGGACGACCCGTGGGGCAGCGCCCCGGCGTCGGGTTCGTTCAACGGCGCTGACGAAGAACCTCCGTTCTGACCCATAGTTTCCCGCGGTGTCTGCACACCGCAATGCATTGAGAAAGAGATAGATATGGCTAAGTCCTCCTCCACGAAGAGGCGTCCGGCCCCAGAAAAGCCGGTAAAGACCCGCAAGTGCGCGTTCTGCTCGAAGAAGGGCAAGACCACGATCATCGACTACAAGGACACCGCGTTGCTGCGGACCTACATCAGCGAGCGCGGCAAGATCCGTGCCCGCCGGGTCACCGGCAATTGTGTTCAGCACCAGCGCGACATCGCGATCGCCGTCAAGAACGCCCGCGAGGTGGCTCTGCTGCCGTTCAGCGCGGCATCGCGCTAGACCGGAACGGGAAGACACTCACATGAAACTGATTCTGACCGCTGAGGTCGACCACCTGGGTTCGGCAGGCGAGACCGTCGAGGTGAAGGACGGCTACGGCCGCAACTTCCTGCTTCCTCGCGGCTTGGCCATCGTCGCGTCCCGCGGCGCCGAGCGCCAGGCCGAGGAGATCCGCAAGGCACGCGAAGTCAAGACCGTTCGCGACCTGGACCACGCCAAGGAGCTCCAGACCGCCCTCGAGGCGCTCGGGCCGGTGTCGCTGCCGGTGCGGACCGCTGGAGACAGCGGCAAGCTGTTCGGCTCGGTCGCCACGGGTGACATCGTCGCCGCCATCAAGAAGGCCGGCGGCCCGAACCTGGACCGCAGAACCGTCCAGCTGCCCAAGGCCCACATCAAGGCCCTCGGCACCTACGCCGTTGCGGTGCATCTGCACCCCGAGGTGAGCGTCCCCGTGTCGCTGAACGTAGTCGCCGAGTAGCAACAACAGCGTCAATACGCCCGGGTGAAGCCGTGATCGACCTTCACCCGGGCGTTGCTGTATCTGCTGGCGAACATTGCTCCCGGATTTGGGCCCAGCGAAGCTAACCAGCTGTTAACCTCTTGGGCGCAAAGGCGCAACACAACACGCCCGACAAGGCAACCCCGGGCGACACGCCGAATGAATTAACATCCACAGCTCTCCACGGTCCTCGTGATGCCCTTATCTGCGTGGATGCCGAAAAGTCGCATGGTTGTGCACAGGTTGTCCCCAACGGTTCAACATGCCCCACCGGCACTATCCACAGACCATCCACAGGTTCGCTAACAGGGCCGGCTTGCGTGGCCTCCAGCAACGTCTAGCGTGAGCCGTCGCATGTTGTTCCGACGCCTTCGCAGCGGAAGGTCGTCGGGGGGCTGAATTATAGTCGAATGCATGTTCGACATCGAGCAGGACGTGCAGGGAGGGGGAGCGCTTAGTGGCCGTCGTCGATGACCTGGGCCGTTCGGGGGGCCACGGTGGAGGTCGTTCGGAGATGGACGGGGCGCCACCCAGTGAGGACTACGGGCGCCAGCCTCCGCAGGACATGGCCGCCGAACAGTCGGTGCTCGGCGGCATGCTGCTCTCCAAGGACGCCATCGCCGACGTGCTGGAGCGGCTGCGGCCGGGCGACTTCTACCGCCCCGCGCATCAGAGCGTGTACGACGCGATCCTCGACCTGTACGGCCGGGGTGAGCCCGCCGACGCCATCACCGTCTCCGCCGAGCTCGATCGCCGCGGCCTGCTCAAGCGCATCGGCGGGGCACCGTATCTGCACACCCTGATCTCCACGGTGCCGACCGCGGCCAACGCGGGGTACTACGCGGGCATCGTGGCGGAGAAGTCGCTGCTGCGTCGCCTCGTGGAGGCAGGAACCCGGGTGGTGCAGTACGGGTACGCCGGGGCAGACGGCGCGGACGTCGCCGACATCGTGGACCGCGCCCAGGCCGAGATGTACGACGTCACCGAGCGGCGCACCACCGAGGACTTCATCGTCCTGGAGCAGCTGCTGCAGCCGACGATGGACGAGATCGACGCCATCGCCTCCCAGGGCGGAGTGGCCCGTGGTGTGGCCACGGGATTCGTCGAGCTCGACGAGGTGACCAACGGTCTGCACCCCGGTCAGATGATCGTCGTGGCGGCGAGGCCTGGGGTGGGGAAGGCGCTCGCTTTGGACACACCGCTGCCGACGCCGACGGGGTGGACCACGATGGGGGAGGTCCAGCCGGGGGATCGGCTGATCGGG
>NZ_JBOGDD010001103.1:0-9290 GCF_050701675.1 Mycobacterium sp.
CATCCCATGCGTCTCGGGTCCGGACTGTCGGATGGCTAGGTCAGCCAGCCCTGGTAGACATCCCATGCCGCGCCAGGCGATGGGGCGTCGTCCCGGGTCACCGTTGCCTGGATCAGGCCGTAGGGACGGTCGTCGGCGTTGAAGACCTCGTTGTCGTTCGACAGCCCGAAGGGCGACAGGTCGTAGACGAAGTGGTGTTTGTTCGGCGCCGCCAGTCGCACCTCGGCGATGGCCGGGTACGTCTCAAGCACGGCCTTGCCCATCTCGAAGAGGGTCTGCTGCAATGCCAGTGACTGGACGACGGCGAACTGTTTCACCAGTTGCGCCTTGATGCCGGTGAACGTTGTCTCCCAGTCAATTTCGGTGGTGGTGAAACGCCACTGGGCCACCAGTGAGGTGGCCATCACGCGGTCGTGGGTAGGTTCGAGAATCGTATAGCCGTCCGTCAGGAACCCGGCGAATTCCGAACCGGTCGACTTCAGGATGACCATGTCCTTGAGGCCGCCGACCACCCATTCGCCGTCGGCGTCGACGGTTATCGCGGCGGTGCGCACTTCCTGACCCTTCCGAATCCAGGTGTGGTCGTGCTCGGCGTCGTCGACGACCGCACGCTCCCATGCGTATTCGTCGATCTCGATGCGTGCGCCCGCCACCGGCCCGACGTCATTGACGAAGTGCCGGGCCAGCGCGAGGCCGTAGTCCTCGATGGACACCAGACCCTTCTCCTTGGCATAGGCGTACGCGGTCTGCTTCTGCGTGTCGGTGGGTAGCACCTCGGATTGATCGCCCGCCAGATGCGCGGCGCTGAAATCACCTCGTAGACAGGTAGATACGTTGATGTCGTGGATCTCGTGCCGCGGGGTGTCGCGATAGATCCGGACGACGCGGTTCTCCGCCTTGCCGTACTGGTTCTTGCCAAGGATGATCTTGGACATCGCTCAACTCCCTCGGTAGGTGGAATAGGCATACGGCGAGAGCAGTACCGGGACGTGGTACTTGCCATCCGCATCGGTGATCTCGAACGCGACGACGACTTCGGGATAGAAGGTGGGGATGTCCAGTCCGGCGAAGTAGGACCCCGTATCGAAGTGAAGGCGGTATATCCCGGCGGGGAGCGCATCGCCAAGGTTCGCGATGCGTCCGTCGCCGTCGGTGGTCGCGGTGAACACGGCCACGCCCCCGGCGTCGGACAAGGTGACGGTGATACCCGCGGCGGGCCTGCCGGAGACGGTGTCGAGGACGTGCGTGGAGAGGCTCATGCGCTCAACCTTCGCCCGCGAGCGTGCGCAAAGTGCCATAAATCTGCGGCGTGTCGTGTGCAGACCCGCACGCTCGCGGGAGGGGGAGGGATGGAGGGTTGAGGGGGAGGGGTCACGACGCGGGCTCGCTCAACAGCCGTTCCAGCCGCAGTCGGTTGATCTTGGCCAGCTCGCTGCGCATCACGCGACGCTCGGTGTCGGCGTCGTTGTGCAGCCGGTCGGCGAGGATGGCGAGCAACTCCTCCGCCGAGCGGCCACTGGCGCACACCAGGTAGACGTAGCCGAACTTGGCGTCGTACTCGCGGTTCTTGGCGGCCAGTTCGGCGCGGACGGCATCGTCGGCGTCGACCACGCGGGCCTGTTCGCGGGCCGACGACGCGTTGTCGACCTTCGCCCCGATCCGCGGGTGGCCGTCCAGTGCTGCGTCGATCTCACCGTCAGGCAGCTCGGCGAGCACCCGGTCGGCGCGATCGAGGAGGGCATCCGCGTCGCGAAACGGACCGCCCGCGAGCACCCGTCGCGCCCAGATGGTCGACGAGCACACGCCGAACAGCAGATTCATCCGCTGACGGTCGGTCAGCCGATTGAAGCCGTCCAAGCCGAGCGCGCCTTGCGTTGGCATCTACTGCAATTCGTTGAGCCGGCTGAACCGCGCGGCCGCGATCGGGTTGGCGTCGGCCACCAGGTCCTCGAAACGGTAGTTGGCGATCTTGGCGATTTCGATCAGCGCGAACGCCTTCTCGGCGGCCGTGGAGTTGTCCATCCGCGACCAGCCGTTCTTGAGCACCCGGTCGAAGTGCTCGGTCTCGCGCGCGCAGATCACCAACGGGAACCCGAAGTGTTCGCGATATGCCCCGGCCAGCTCGACGACGTCGTTGTGGTCATCCTCGGCCAAGTTGCTCAGCGCGACGTGATCCACGGCCAGCGCGTGCCCGGTATCGTCCTCGGCGCCCAAGTCGTGGAAGGCGTTGATCAACTGAAGCTGCTGCTCGGAGGACCCGGTCAGCAGGGCGTCCTGGAACGCCTCTCGGAGCGCCCTGGTGTCGGAGAAGGGGCGCTGCTCGAAGGCGCGGTCGACGGCCCACGGAATGTCTTGCACCACATGCCCGAACACCTCGGTGAAGCGCTCCTTGGTCATCGAGTTCACTTCGTCGAGCGTAATGGTGCCGTCGCCTGCCACCCGGGGTCCCCTGCTGATGCCCAGGTGGAAGAACACGACGTTGAGCACGATTGCGGCGATGGCGCCGATGCTGATGCCGCTGCCGAACAGCAGGTCGATGCCCGTCGGCATCGCCTTGGCGACGTCGGGGTACGTGGTGACCCACAGCGCAAGGGCCAGGCTGGTCGTGACGATGATCAGGTTGCGGTGGTCGGTGAAGTCGACCTTGCCCAACGTCTGGATGCCGACGACCGCGACCGTGGCGAACAGGGTGAGTGCCGCGCCGCCCAGCACCGGATTCGGGATCGACGACACGATCGCGGCCACCTTGGGCAGGAAACCCAGGATGATCATGATGACACCCGCCGCGGCGACCACCCAGCGGCTCTTCACGCCGGTGAGTCGCACCAGGCCGACGTTCTCGGAGAACGCGGTGTACGGGAACGAGTTGAAGACACCGCCGATCGCGGTCGCCAGGCCGTCGGCGCGCAGCACGTTGCCGATGTCGGAGGCCTTGACCCGCTTGCCGACGATCTCACCCGTCGCCATGGTGCTTCCCGTGGACTCGACCGCGGTGATCAGCAGGACGATGACCATCGTGATGCACGCGACGAGGTCGAACTTGGGCATGCCGAACAGGAACGGCTGAGTGAACCCGATCGGGGCGGCGGCGCCGACCTTGTCGAAGTTCATGTCGCCCAGCGCGAAGGCCACTGCGCAGCCGATCACCAAGCCGAGCAGTACCGCGATGGTGGCGGCGAAGCCGCGGAAGATGCGTTGGATGGCAACGATGATCGCGATGGTGCCGAGCGCGTAGAGCAGCCAGCGGACGTTGGTGGGGTCGTGCTCGTGGGTGTGCGGATTGGTGATGGCGTCGCCCGCGCCGACCGGGACGAGGCACAGTCCGATGATCGTGATGAGCGTGCCAGTCACCACTGGCGGGAAGTACCGCAGCAGCTTGACGAAGATCGGCGCGATCGCAAAGGTGAAGGCGCCTGCGACGATCACCGCCCCGTAGACGTAGAGCAGGCTGGCCGCGCCGCCGCCGTGGGCCAGCCCGATCGCGATGATCGGCGACACACCCGTGAACGTCACGCCCTGTAGCAGCGGTAGCCGGACCCCGACGTTCCAAAACCCGACGGCCTGGATGATCGAGGCGATCCCGCAGGTGAAGAGGTCCGCCGTGATGAGCTTGACCAGTTCTTCCTGCGGAAGGTTGATGGCGCCGGCGATGATGATGGGCACCAGGACCGCGCCGGCGTAGAAGGCCACCACGTGCTGAAACCCATACAGCGCGAGCTTGGGGACGGGTAGCACCTCGTCGACCGGGTGCACGCGCTTCTTCGGGGCATTCGACGGCGGGGCCGACGCTGGGGTGGACACAGCTCAAGAATCGACCAGGTTGACAATGTTCGCATGTCGAAGGCGGGCTCCGTGGCAGGCGTATTGCTGGCTGCCGGGGCGGGGAAGCGCTTCGGAATGCCGAAAGTGCTAGCAGACCAAGGGGACTGGCTGCGCGCGGCGGTAGACGCCTTGGCTCGGGGTGGTTGCGACGACGTGGTGGTGGTACTGGGCGCGGCCATCGTCGACGTCCCTCCGCCCGCCCGTGCCGTGGTGGCAGCGGACTGGGCGACCGGCGTCAGCGCTTCGCTGCGGACGGGGCTGGCCGCGATCGTCGGCGCGGATCTGGCGGTACTGCACCTCGTGGACACTCCCGACGTCGGCGCCGATGTCGTGGCCCGCGTTCTCGGGATGGCCGCGTCGTCGGAGTCCGGACTGGCGCGGGCCAGCTACGACGGGCGTCCTGGGCACCCGGTCGTCGTCGCGCGCAGACACTGGGAGGCGTTGTCGGCGACGCTTCGCGGCGACCAGGGCGCGCGAGCGTTCCTCATGGGGCGTGACGACGTGCGCACGGTCGAATGCGGTGATCTGGCATCGGGTGTCGACGTCGATCAACGTTGAGCAGCCAGTCGGTACGGGGTGATATACAGGGGAGCACGTAGGAACGGGGGAACGCCCTACGTGCGGTGGTCGGCAGCCGACTTCCGGGGGGAGTGACGCCTAGGGCGTCACGGGTCGTGAAGGTTTTGCCATGGGGAAGAGCAAGACTGTCGCGCTGGTCGATGACGTCGACGGCACGGCGGCAGACGAAGTGGTCGAATTCGGCCTCGACGGCGTGCGCTACGAAATCGTCTTGTCCGCGGTGAACGCCGGGGTTCTGCGTCGCACGATCACGCAGTGGGCCGAACGCGGGCGCAAGCAGAGCAGCCGCCCTCGGCACCTGGTGCGGGCCGACCCGTGGCGTAGCCACGTGAGTTGTCAAGAGCGCGACGCCATCCGCGAATGGTGCGATAGCAACGGCTACAGCGTCGGCAGCCGTGGACCCCTTCCGTTCCACGTGGTGGACGCATACCGGGCTGAGAATTCCTGAATCGTCTGCGGGTTGGTGGCCTACGCGTGTCTCGGCACCGTTCTTTGAGGTGCAGTTGGGCACAATGGGCCCATGACTGAGCCGTTGATCCTTGCCGTGGGGGGCCACAGCCCACGATTGCATCCCGAAAGCTGGGTGGCGCCCAACGCGTCGGTGATCGGCAACGTGACGCTCGGTGAGAAGGCCAGCGTCTGGTACTCCGCGACGGTGCGCGCAGAATTCGAGCCCGTGGTCATCGGCCCCGGATCGAACGTGCAGGACAGCGTCACGATCCACGCCGATCCAGGATTCCCGGTGACGATCGGCGCGCGGGTGACGGTCGGCCACAACGCAGTCCTTCACGGGTGCACCATCGAGGACGGGTGCTTGATCGGGATGGGTGCGATAGTCGGCAACGGCGCGACGGTCGGCGCCGGTTCGTTGATCGCCCCGGGAGCCGTACTGCCGCAGGGTATGGCGGTCCCGCCGAGATCGCTGGTGGCAGGCGTACCGGCCAAGGTCCGTCGCGAACTCAGCGATGACGAAATCAGCGTCAGTAGCGTGAACGCCCCTGCGTACGAATATCTGATCGGCGTCCATCGCGCGGCCACCCCGGTCGCGCCAGGGGACTGATTCGCTACCGGAGCCCGGCCACGGTCGGGATGAACTCCGTTGTCAGCCAGTCGGTGTCGGCGACATACTGTCCGACGGCGGGGCCGTCACGTCCACACGCGGATGTTGAGGATCTCCGACGCGTAGTTGCGGACGGTGTCCTCGGCCATCGCGGCGGCGTCCTCGAAGCCGGGTCGTCCCCGGCTTTCCATGAAGGCAGTCTTCGGGTCGAGCGAGACCTCGGCGATCATCTCACCGGTCGACGGCACGCACACCGCCCAGGTGTAGCGGGTGTCGGACTCCCAGTCGTCGGCCGCCTGGTCGATGTAGTCGAGGTCGGTCTCGCCGAGATCGGCGAGCGCGTGACGGTCGTCGACACGGTCGTCGCAGCGCAGCGCGCGCAGGTACCACTCCCCAGTGTTGATCTCCTCGACTTCCATGGGATCAGACCCACCCTTCCTTACGGCGAAACAGCATTCCCTGTCGCCAAATCACGCGATTGGCGACAGGGAATGCTGTTTCGGCGATGAACGCGCTAGTCCTTGATCTCGGCGAGCACGGTGCCCTGCGTGACGGCCGCGCCGGGCTCGACGGCGAGTCCCGTGATGGTGCCGTCCTTGTGGGCAGTGACGGGGTTCTCCATCTTCATGGCTTCGAGGACGGCGACGAGGTCGCCGGTGACGACCTGCTGGCCCTCTTCGACGGCGACCTTGACCACGGTGCCCTGCATCGGGGCGGTAACCGAATCACCCGAGGCGGCAGCGCCACCGTGGGCGCCACGCGTGCGCGGCTTGGGCTTCTTACGGGTAACACCGCTGACGCCACCACTAGCGCCCCCGCCGCCGATCGCGAGATCACCTGGCAGCGACACCTCGACGCGACGGCCGCCGACCTCGACGACGACCTTCTGCCGAGGCTGGGCCTCTTCCTCGTCGACGGCGCCGCCACCGGTGAACGGTTCGACGGTGTTGTCCCACTCGGTTTCGATCCACCGGGTGTGCACCGAGAAGCCGTCGTCGTCACCGATGAAGGCGGGATCGGACACCACCGCGCGGTGGAACGGAATGACCGTCGCCAAGCCCTCGACGTTGAACTCGGCCAGTGCGCGACGCGAACGGTCCAGCGCCTCTTCGCGGGTGGCGCCGGTGACGATCAGCTTGGCCAGCATCGAGTCGAACTGGCCACCGATCACCGAACCGGTCTCGACCCCGGAATCCAGCCGGACACCGGCACCCGTCGGGGGCTCGAACTTGGTCACCGGGCCGGGGGCGGGCAGGAACCCGCGGCCCGCGTCCTCCCCGTTGATGCGGAATTCGAACGAGTGACCGCGCGGCGTCGGGTCCTCGGTGATGTCGAGGGCCTCGCCGTTGGCGATCCGGAACTGCTGACGGACCAGGTCGATACCGGCGGTCTCCTCGGTGACCGGGTGCTCCACCTGCAGGCGGGTGTTGACCTCGAGGAACGAGATCAGGCCGTCCTGGCCGACGAGGTACTCGACGGTGCCCGCGCCGTAGTAACCCGCCTCCTTGCAGATGCGCTTGGCGGACTCGTGGATCTCCTTGCGCTGTGCGTCGGTCAAGAACGGCGCGGGAGCCTCTTCGACCAGCTTCTGGAAGCGGCGCTGCAGCGAGCAGTCGCGGGTACCGGCGACGACGACGTTGCCGTGGGTGTCGGCGATCACCTGTGCCTCGACGTGGCGCGGCTTGTCCAGGTAGCGCTCGACGAAGCACTCACCGCGGCCGAACGCCGAGACGGCCTCGCGCGTCGCGGACTCGAACAGCTCGGGAATCTCCTCGATGGTGCGGGCGACCTTCATGCCGCGACCGCCGCCGCCGAACGCGGCCTTGATCGCGATCGGCACGCCGAATTCCTTGGCGAAGGCGACGATCTCGCCGGCGTCCTTGACCGGTTCTGGTGTGCCGGGGACGAGCGGCGCCTTGGCCTTGGCGGCGATGTGGCGCGCGGTGACCTTGTCACCGAGGTCGCGGATGGACTGCGGGCTTGGCCCGATCCAGATCAGGCCCGCATCCAGTACGGCCTGCGCGAAATCGGCGTTCTCCGAGAGGAAGCCGTATCCGGGGTGGATGGCGTTCGCGCCCGACTTGGCGGCCGCGTCGAGGATCTTGGCGAAGTCGAGGTAGGACTCCGCAGAGGTCTGGCCGCCGAGGGCGAACGCCTCGTCGGCGAGGCGTACGTGGGGCGCGTCGGAATCTGGGTCGGCGTACACGGCCACGCTGCCCAGCCCCGCGTCCTTCGCGGCCCTGATCACCCGGACGGCGATCTCGCCGCGGTTGGCGACGAGCACCTTGGAGATCTTCGAGCTGGCGTGACTTGGCACTGCGCCTCCTGATGGCATGTCTCTAAGAAACCTCTTTAAGAATGTATCGGAGGCAGTTTAAGCGCCGACGCTGCGTACCGAGTCAGGCGGTGCCCATTACTCGCCGGTAGGTGTCCTCGCCATTCACTGGCCCTCGCGGAGTCGCCGTTTGATGCGGGTCAACATCGCCGACATCCCGCGAAGGCGCAGCGGGCTGATCAACTTGGCCAGGCCTAGCTCGGAGTAGAAGTCGTCGGGCACGGCCAGGATCTCGTCGGCCGAATGCTCGTCGAGGCCGGCGGCCAGGATCGCCGCGAAACCGCGCGTGGTGGGTGCCTCGGCGGGCGCGCTGAAGTACAACCGGACGCGTCCACGGTCCGAGGAGTCGACGTGCAGGAACAGCGGCGACTGGCACTCGGGCACCGGCTCCATGGCCGCCACTTCGAGGTCGGCCGGTAGCGCAGGCAATTCGTTCGCGAATTCCAGGAGCAGCTGCAACTTGTCCTGACCCTGCATGTCGGCGAAGTCCGAGACCACCTCGGTCAGCGCGGCCGTCATGGTCATGGCGCTTCGCCGGGCTCTTCCCCGACTGCGACGGGCACGCGCACGGCATTGCCCCACTCGGTCCAGGAGCCGTCGTAGTTGCGCACGCCCTCCTTGCCAAGGAGGTGGGTCAGCACGAACCAGGTGTGGCTCGAGCGTTCACCGATGCGGCAGTAGACGATCGTTTTTGGGTCCGTGCCGGCCTGATCGAGGAACCCGTACAGCGCGTCGAGTTCGGTCCGGCTACGGAACTGCCCGTTGTCGAGGGCGGCCTTGGCCCAGGGGATCGATTGCGCCGTCGGAATGTGGCCGCCGCGCAGAGCGCCCTCTTCGGGATAGTCCGGCATGTGGGTGCGTTCGCCCGTGTACTCCTGCGGGGAGCGGACGTCGATCAGTGGCTCGTTTCCGAGGATCGCCAGCACGTCGTCCTTGTAGGCGCGGATCTCGGCGTCGTTGCGCTCGACGACGGGGTAGCCCGTCGTCGACTTGGACGGCACGTCGAGGGTGGTGTCTCGACCGTTCGACACCCACAGGTCACGCCCGCCGTCGAGCAGGCGCACGTCGGGATGACCGAACAGCGTGAACACCCACAGGGCGTAGGCGGCCCACCAGTTGCTCTTGTCGCCGTAGATCACGACGGTGTCGTCCCGGCCGATGCCCTTGCGATCCATCAGCGCAGCGAACTGCGCACCGTCGATGTAGTCGCGGACCTGCGGGTCGTTGAGGTCGGTGTGCCAGTCGATCTTCACCGCACCGGGGATGTGACCGGTGTCGTAGAGCAGGACGTCCTCGTCGGACTCCACGATGACAAGGCCTGGACGACCGATGTTGCCAGCCAGCCAGTCGGCCGTGACCAGCCGTTCGGGGTGGGCGTAGGCGGCGAGTGAGGGATGGGGGTCTGCGGGCAGCGACACACCCCAGAGCCTACTTGTTCAGTTGATCGGATTCTCGGCCCACAGATCGGCGATGGAGAGTCCGACCCCTTCGAAC
>NZ_JBOGDD010001104.1:0-10380 GCF_050701675.1 Mycobacterium sp.
GCGATAGCCCGCCATCGATGTGCAGTTCGGGGGCGAACCGGACCTCGGCGTAGACCACCGAGTCGGCGGCCAGATCCTGGACACATTCGAAGGCCACCCGGTGCAGGGCCTCCGGCGTCTGCATGACGCCGACCGTGTGGGCGAACGGCTCCAGGTAACGGACCAACGATCCGCTGTGCGCGGCGGTGCGGAAGAACGTGGCCAACTCGTCGACGTCAGTGACGGGCAGCCCGTCGTAGCCGAACTCATCGGCCAGTTCCACCACCGTCGCCGGACGTAACCCGCCGTCGAGGTGGTCGTGCAATAGCGCCTTGGGCGCCCGCTGGATCATTTCGAGCGTCAACGGTGTCGTCATATACCCATCTTGCGCGCACGTGCCCGCGTTTGGCAGAGCAGCTCACCTACTATTCGGCCCGGACCAATGTCAGCAACGCATCGGTCAGTTTGTCAGCGAAGCGCGTGTTGACTGGCCCGCTCGCGGCGAGCAGGCGATACCACAGTGTGCCGAAGAAGATCTCGACGACGACGTCGACGTCGACCCCGGGAGCCAAGTCGCCCCGCTCGCGGGCCCGTACCAGAAGTTCGCGCATGACGGCGCGCCGTTGGGCCAGAAAGCCGCCCCGGAACGACTCGGCGAACGATGCGTCGCGCTGCGCCTCGGCCATCAACGCGGTCAGCAGTCTCGCGTTCCTGCCGCGAGCGCCAAGTACGCTGCGCCGCACGAATATCCGCAGGTCACTTTCCAGACCACCGGCTTCGACGAGGGGCGCGATGCGGGCTGCACCTTCGTTGAGCGCCTCGAGAAGAATCGCTGCCGGCGATGGCCACCACCGATACACCGTTTGCTTGCTGACACCGGCGCGCCGGGCAATGGCTTCCATGGTGGCCGTTCCATAACCGCTCTCGTCGACCAGCGCGGTCGCCGCGGCAAGGACCGCACGGCGGATGCGCTCGCTGCGCGGTCTCCCTGGTGCGCGTACCGACATGCCTCAACGTTACAAGACGCACTGCTCGATATTTCGGAAATAGGGTGCGTCGACACGTTGTGGCGGAATGACATTGACCGCATTACTGGACGGCGCGTATGTTTATGTTTATGGACGGTCTGTCTAGTATTGCTGCCGAGGGCGAGGCAGCCGGACGGGAGGAGGCGGATATGCCAACACTCAGCGACGACGTCGAACGCATCCTGGCCGGTGATCTGACGATCATGCTGGCGCAGGTGACGCCGATGCACGGCGTCGTCTTGACCCCGGTGAACAACTTCGGCTGGGACCCCGAGACCCGGTCGGTCACACTGACCAGCGATCTCGCCGCGTACCGGAAGCTGGAGCGGCTCGAACGAAACCCTCAGGTCGCACTGGTATTTCATGTCCGAGAACCTGGGCGCAGCGAGGGTGATCAGTACGTACTCCTGCACGGTAGAGCGTCGTTCTCCTGGTACCCGAACCGCGCTGAGCTCGAGCGATTACTCGACCTTGGCGAGAACGAACTTGGCCCCAATCGGCTCGGCGGCCGGTTCTGGGACTGGTGGCTCGCGCCGTTCTTCTGGAACCGGGTGACCATCCGGGTCACTGCGGAACGTCTCGTCATCTTCGATGACCCGGCGTGCCGCGGCGCAGCGACGATCATTGGCACTCCGTTGCCCGACGACCTCCCAGCACGACAGAAACCGCCGGGTAATGGAATCGAGCCGAGGGTTGGGCTACGGCGAACCGTCCGGCAGCTCACGCAGATGCCCCATCTGCTGCTCGGCTGGGCCGGCACCGACGGATATCCCGTCGTCGCACCGGTCCGGGTGGCCGGCGCAACCCCGGACGGAATCACCCTGTCCGTCCCTGGCGCGCTCCAACCCGGCGGGCAGCGCCGCGCCGGGCTTACCGCACATCAGTATTCGGACGGCACACTGGGTCAACGCCAAGCGGTCATGACGGGGTGGCTCGCCACAGCCGACGAGTCGGGCGAGCTCACCTACGCCCCACACACCAAACTCGGTTACCGCCTGCCTCCGTCGCGACTCCTGTTTCGGGTCCTGCTGGGCGCGATCTGCCGTATCGGAATCGCCAGGGCACGGCGCGCGGGTGTGCCATCGCTGGCCCGTCGGCCTGCTATCCCACCACGCGGTCGATGACCAGCGGACTCAGATCGGGCGCGGTGGCGTCCACGCTCCACCCGCCGTCGAGTTCGGCCATGGCTCCCTCGAAGCGCTCGGGGGTGTCGGTGTAGAGGGTGAACAGCGCCTCACCGGCGACGACGGGCTCCCCAGGCGTGCGGTGGATGCGCAGCCCGGCGCCGAACTGCACCTGCCCGCCGGGTGTCGAACGGCCCGCGCCGAGCCGCCACACCGCCAGTCCCACCGCCATCGCGTCGATGTCGCCCATCGTGCCGCCGCGTGATGCGGTGACGGTCTCGGCATGGGCACCGATCGGGAGCGGTTGCGACAGATCCCCACCCTGGGCGCCGACCAGCGCGCGGAATCGGTCCATCGCGGTGCCGTCGCGCAACGTCTGTGCCGGGTCGACGTCGTCGATCCCCACGGCGTCGAGCATCTCGCGCGCCAATGCCAGCGTCAGCTCCACCACGTCGTCGGGGCCGCCGCCGGCAAGCACGTCCATCGACTCGGCGACCTCGACGGCGTTGCCGATGGCCAGGCCAAGCGGCCGGTCCATGTCGGTCAGCAGCGCTCGGGTGTCCACGCCATGGGCGGTGCCGAGCTCGACCATCGTGCGGGCCAGCTCGCGTGCCTCGGCCTCGGTCTTGAGGAAGGCGCCACGGCCCACCTTGGTGTCCAGTACCAGGGCCCGCGCCCCCTCGGACAGCTTCTTGCTCATGATCGAGCTGGCGATCAACGGCAGCGAATCCACCGTCGCGGTGACGTCGCGCAACGCGTAGAGCTTGCGGTCGGCGGGCGCGAGGTCACCCGCCGCGAAGACGGCGGCACCGATGTCCTGAAGCTGTTGTCGTATCTGGGCTTTGGACAGCTCGGCGGAGAAGCCCGCGATGGACTCCAGCTTGTCGAGCGTGCCGCCGGTGTGTCCGAGCCCGCGTCCGGAGGCTTGCGGCACGGCTGCCCCACAGGCCATGACGACCGGCACCAGTGGGATGGTGATCTTGTCACCGACGCCTCCGGTGGAGTGCTTGTCCACCAACCGCAACGGCTTGCCTTCGCGGCGGAGGTCGCCGAAGTCGAAGCGCTCGCCGGACCCGATCATCGCCGCCGTCCAGCGGGAGATCTCACCGGGAGTCATGCCCCGCAGGAAGATCGCCATGAGAAGCGCCGACATCTGCTCGTCGGGGACCAGGCCACGGGTGTAGCCGTCGACCACCCAGTCGATCGCGCCATCCGACAGCACGCCACCGTCGCGCTTGGTCCGGATGACCGTCGGAGCATCGAACGTGAACTCGGTCACTGGCTTTCCCGGCGGTCGAGATCGTCTGGACCGAACGCGTCGGGCAGCAGGTCGCCGAGCGGCCGCGGGCCGGCGGGATGGTCGATCAGCATCTTCGGTCCCCCATGTTCCAGAAGCACTTGCCTGCAACGCCCGCACGGCATGAGCAAGGCTCCCGACCCGTCGACACACGTGAGCGCGACCAGCCTGCCACCGCCCCCGGAGTGCAAGGCGCAGACCACAGAACACTCCGCACAGAGACCTAGGCCATATGAGACATTCTCCACATTGCAGCCGACCAGAATTCGGTCATCGGCCGTCAGCGCAGCGGCGCCAACCGGGAACCGAGAGTAGGGGGCATATGCCCTCGCCGAGACCTCTACTGCCTTGGCGCGCAATGACTCCCAATCGGCATCAAGCATCGTGTCGAGTCCCTCGCAAGGTTTCTGAATGCATTCCGAAGCTCCCATTTCGCAACTCGAGTCCTTAGGTAGGCGACCCTAACTTCGGTGATGAGAGAGCCGCCGGCGGTTCCACGCTAGTTCTTTCGGGAGCACGATTGGGTTTAGAGTCGCCCCGGGGTCAGGACCAGCTAGCACAGGTTCCCGACCAACGTGAGCGAAGCGTCCACCGATGGCGTTGGAGGTCCGAGATGAGTACAGCTACAGCCGCGGATTCCGCGATACCCAGCCCGCGATCGTCGCCCAGGCGCCGACGCACGCTTTACCGCGGCGACCCTGGCATGTGGTCCTGGGTTCTTCACCGCATCACCGGCGCCACCATCTTCTTCTTCCTCTTCGTGCACGTGCTCGACACCGCACTCGTCCGGGTCAGCCCCGAGGCATACAACGAGATCATCGACACCTACAAGACCCCCATCATCGGCCTCATGGAGATGGGCCTGGTGGTGGCGGTGCTCTACCACGCACTCAACGGCATCAGGATCATCCTGATCGACTTCTGGGAGCAGGGCCCCAAGTACCAGCGGTTGATGCTGTGGATAGTGCTCGGAGTCTGGATCGCGGTGTTCATCGCCGCACTGGGAGTGATGGGCATGCACATGGCGGAGCGTTTCCTGTGACCGGGGCAGTCCGGGGAGAGAACCCCTACGACCACGTCAGCGAGCGAGGCGGGCCAGCGCCCGTCCTGCAGCGCAGCCACGACAGGCCCGCGGGGCTGGACAACCCCCGCTCACCCCGGCGCCGCAGCGGGATGCCGAACTTCGAGAAGTACGCGTGGCTGTTCATGCGCTTCTCCGGGATCGTGCTGGTCTTCCTGGCGCTCGGCCATCTCTTCATCGGCCTGATCTGGGACGGCGGCGTCTACCGGATCGACTTCAACTACGTCGCGCAGCGCTGGACCTCGCCGTTCTGGCAGACCTGGGACCTGCTCCTGCTCTGGCTCGCGCAGCTACACGGCGGCAACGGCATGCGCACGATCATCGCCGATTACACCCGCAAGGACTCGACGAAGTTTTGGCTGAATACGCTGCTTACGTTGTCGATCCTGTTCACGCTGGTCCTTGGCACCTACGTACTGCTGACGTTCGACGCAAACATTTCGTGACTGGGCGAGCGGAGCGACGGGGAATGAGAGAGCTGGAGTTGCACGCATGTTGATCGAACATCGCTACGACGTCGTCATCGTGGGCGCCGGTGGCGCCGGCATGCGGGCTGCCGTCGAGGCAGGACCGCGGGCGCGCACAGCCGTCCTGACCAAGCTCTACCCGACGCGCAGCCACACCGGCGCCGCTCAGGGCGGCATGTGTGCCGCACTGGCCAACGTCGAGGACGACAACTGGGAGTGGCACACCTTCGACACCGTCAAGGGCGGCGACTACCTCGCCGACCAGGATGCGGTCGAGATCATGTGCAAGGAAGCCATCGACGCGGTCTACGACCTCGAGAAGATGGGGATGCCGTTCAACCGCACCCCCGAGGGCCGCATCGACCAGCGCCGCTTCGGCGGGCACACCCGTGATCACGGCAAGGCGCCCGTCCGCCGCGCCTGTTACGCCGCCGACCGCACCGGCCACATGATCCTGCAGACGCTCTACCAAAACTGCGTCAAGCACGACGTCGAGTTCTTCAACGAGTTCTACGCGTTGGACCTCGTGATGTCGGAGACCCCCGGCGGCCCCGTGGCCACGGGCATCGTCGCCTACGAACTGGCGACCGGCGACATCCACGTCTTCCACGCCAAGGCGATCGTCTTCGCCACCGGCGGGTCGGGCCGGATGTACAAGACGACCTCCAATGCGCACACGTTGACGGGCGATGGGCTCGGCATCATCTTCCGCAAGGGACTTCCCCTGGAGGACATGGAGTTTCACCAGTTCCACCCGACCGGTCTGGCGGGGCTGGGCATCCTGATCTCCGAAGCCGTGCGTGGCGAGGGCGGACGACTGCTCAACGGCGAGGGCGAGCGCTTCATGGAGCGCTACGCACCTACGATCGTCGACTTGGCCCCCCGTGACATCGTCGCCCGGTCGATGGTGCTCGAGGTGCTCGAAGGCCGCGGCGCCGGGCCGAACAAGGACTACGTCTACATCGACGTCCGCCACCTCGGTGCCGACGTCCTGGAGGCCAAGCTCCCCGACATCACCGAGTTCGCCCGCACCTACCTGGGCGTGGATCCGGTCACCGAATTGGTGCCGGTGTACCCGACCTGCCACTACGTCATGGGCGGTATCCCGACCAACGTCAACGGCCAGGTGCTGCGCAACAACACCACCGTCGTCCCGGGTCTGTACGCCGCCGGCGAATGCGCATGCGTGTCGGTTCACGGCTCCAACCGGCTGGGCACCAACTCGCTGCTGGACATCAACGTGTTCGGTCGCCGCGCCGGCATCGCCGCCGCGGAGTACGCCAACAACCACGGCCACGTCGACATGCCGGAGAACCCCGCCGACATGGTGGTTGGCTGGGTCGGGGACATCCTGTCCGAGCACGGCAACGAGCGGGTCGCCGACATCCGGGTCGCCCTGCAGCAGTCGATGGACAACAACGCCGCCGTGTTCCGCACCGAGGAGACACTGAAGCAGGCGCTGACCGACATCCATGCACTCAAGGAGCGCTACGCGCGAATCACGGTGCAGGACAAGGGCAAGCGCTACAACAGCGACCTGCTGGAGGCCATCGAGCTCGGCTTCCTGCTCGAGCTGGCCGAGGTCACCGTGGTGGGCGCGCTCAACCGCAAGGAATCGCGCGGCGGCCACGCTCGCGAGGACTACCCCAACCGTGACGACACCAACTACATGCGGCACACCATGGCCTACAAAGAAGGCACCGACCTGCTGTCCGACATCCGGCTGGACTACAAGCCGGTGGTGCAGACCCGTTACGAGCCGATGGAACGGAAGTACTGATGACCGCCGTCATTGAACCCGAGACCACGGGTCCCGACCTGCCGCCCGTGCCCGAAGGCGCTGTGATGGTGACGCTGAAGATCGCCCGGTTCAACCCGGATGATCCCGACGGCACCGGTTTCCAGAGCTTCCGAGTCCCCTGCCTGCCGTCCGATCGACTGCTCAACCTGCTGCACTACGTCAAGTGGTACCTGGACGGCACGCTGACCTTCCGCCGGTCCTGCGCCCACGGCGTGTGCGGCTCGGACGCCATGCGCATCAACGGGGTCAACCGGTTGGCGTGCAAGGTGTTGATGCGGGATCTGCTACCCAAGAAGGCATCCAAGCCACTGACCATCACGATCGAGCCGATCCGTGGCCTGCCGGTCGAGAAGGATCTCGTCGTCGACATGGAGCCGTTCTTCGACGCGTTCCGTGCGGTGAAGCCGTTCCTGGTGACCACCGGCAATCAGCCGACGCGGGAACGCATCCAGAGCCAGACCGACCGCGCCCGCTACGACGACACCACCAAGTGCATCCTGTGCGCCTGCTGCACCACCAGTTGCCCGGTGTTCTGGAACGAAGGCTCGTACTTCGGCCCGGCGGCGATCGTCAACGCGCAGCGGTTCATCTTCGACAGCCGCGACGAGGCCGCCGCGGAGCGTCTCGACATCCTCAACGACGTCGACGGGGTGTGGCGCTGCCGTACCACCTTCAACTGCACCGACGCCTGCCCCCGCGGCATCCAGGTGACTCAGGCGATCCAAGAGGTCAAGCGCGCCTTGATGTTCGCGCGGTAGTTCTTCTCTCTGCAGCCCAACGTGAGCTTGTGCGCGAAAACCCGATCGGGTCTCGCTCACAAGCTCACGTTCGTTTGGCCGCAGTCTGGCTAAACTCCCTCATGCCACACAGTCGATCCGCCCAGGACAGGCGGGCCGCCGACGTCGACTCCAAGATGCACCGGCTCGGACCCAAACTGCGCGCGGTCCGCACCGAGCGCGGCCTCACCCTGGACGCCGTCGCCAAAGAAGCGGGGCTGACCAAGGGCTTCCTCAGCCTCGTCGAACGCGACCAGACCACGGTGTCGGTCCCGAACCTGTTGCGGATCTGCGACATCCTCGGCGTGTCGGTGGGTTCGCTGTTCGACTTCCCCGACTCGACGATGGTCCGCAGCGGACAGGGCGCCCCGATGCAGATGGGCGGCAGCGGTATTCGCGAATACCTGCTCACCCCCGCGACCGAGAAGCACGTCCAGGTGATGCGGACCATCCTGGCTCCCGGCGGCGGTTCCGGCGGTACCTACACCCTCGATGCCGACACGACCGTCGCCGTCGTGATCCGGGGCAGTCTGCGCCTGGTGATCGATGATCTCGAGCTGGTACTGGGTGCCGGCGACTGCTACACCTTTTCGCCGCAGTCCGCCCACTCCTGGGAGAACGCAGACCCCACCGAGTGCGAAGTGATCTGGTCCATCGCTCCGCCGCTGGCCACCACCTCCTCGGCTCGCACGTAGGGCTGTCACACTTCGGTGGGCCGTCTCGTCTGACTGATATGACGACGAGAATCGCTCCGCTGCCCCCGAAACAAGCCGGCCTGTTCACCCGGTTTATGTACCGCTACGCCAAGCGGCAGTTCGGCGAGGTGCCCGAACCCTTCACCGTGGCCGCCCATCACCCGCGCCTGCTGGTGGCCAATGCGATGCACGAGATGCTGCTGCAGAGCGGGTCCAAGAAGCTGCCGCCCAGCGTCCGTGAGCTGGCGGTGTTCTGGACCGCGCGCACCGTCGGCTGCTCGTGGTGTGTGGACTTCGGTTCCATGCTCATGCGACTGGACAACTTGGACGTGGACCGCCTCAAGGCCATCGACGACTACGCGGCCTCGCCGGCGTTCAACGACGACGAGCGGGCCGCCATCGCCTACGCCGACGCCATGACCACCGATCCGCATACCGTCACCGACGAGCAGGTGGCCGACCTGCGCGCCCGGTTCGGCGATGCGGGCGTGATCGAGCTGACCTATCAGATCGGCGTGGAGAACATGCGGGCTCGCATGTATTCGGCGCTGGGCATCACCGAGCAGGGCTTCAATTCGGGCGACGCGTGCCGGGTGCCGTGGGCGTGAGCGTCAGGCGTGCAACGGCGACGCCGTGAACTTGTCCGGATTGGCGATATCCCATACCGCGCAGACCAATCCATCGCGCACCGTCATCACCGTGACGCGTGGCAGCAGCTCGGGATATCCGTCGGCCGCGGGCAGCCCGGGCGTGTAGCTGCCGAGGTCACCGTTGATCAGCGCCAGCTGCGTCGCCGAAAGCCAGTTCGGCCCATAGCGTTTGGCCAAGCCGAAGAGGAACCGCGCGACTTTGTCCGGCCCCACGATGACCCGCGCCGCGGTGGGAGCGCGCCGATTCGAGTCGCCGGTGAAGGTGACGTCGGGATGCAGCAGCGCTACCACGGCCGCCATGTCGCCGGAGGCCATGGCCGCCATCAGGTTGCCGACCGTCTCGTCGTGCGACGAGTCCGGCGCCGGCGCGGACGCCACCGCACGGCGGGCACGCGACGCCAACTGCCGGGCCGCCGCGGGCTCGACACCCAGGACGTCGGCGATCTCACCGAACGGGACCGCGAACCCGTCGTGCAGCACGAAGGCGACCCGTTGATCCGGAGTCAGTTGCTCCAGGACGACCATCGCGGCGAACCGGGCGTCGTCGGCCGCCACCACCGCGGACAACGGATCGGCGGCGCCGAACCCGGTGACCACCGGCTCGGGCAACCATTCCCCGACATAGGTCTCACGCCGGTGCGCGGCCGAACGCAGGCGGTCCAGCCCCAGCCTGCTCACCACCGTGGTCAGCCAGGCCCGCAGATCGGCGATGTCGGTACCGGCGTTGTGCCAGCGCAGCCACGAGTCCTGGACGATGTCCTCGGCGTCGGCATAGGTACCGGTCAGCCGGTAGGCGACGGCCAGCAGGTGCGGTCGCAACGCCTCGAATTCGTCGGCCCGCTGCGCGGTGGTCACGGATGTCGACTGTAGTCGGCGGCCCGCTGCGCCTCAGCCGAGACGGAAACTCATTTCGTTGTTGACAAGCACCTCAACCACTGAAACCGTATTCTTCGGTCCTGAAATTTGAGCAATCGGTGCGGACAACCAAGTGACAAAGGGAAACCAGCCCTTCCCGACTTCGGGCAGTATGGAGTTCCCGACAAAAGGAGTGAGTGAAGATGAGCACGACGCAGTACGCGGTCGTCGATCCCTCGACCGGCAAGTTGGTGAAGGAATACCCCACCGCCACCGACGCCCAGATCGAGGCGGCCGTGGCGTCGGCCGCGAAGGCACACCGCGAGTGGTCGCGCGCCAGCACCGTCGCCGAACGGGCCGCGCTGATCCGGCGGGTGGCCGAGCTGCACGAGGAGCGCAAGGACGAACTGGCGCGCATCATCCAGCGCGAGATGGGCAAGCCGATGGACCAGTCGGTGGGCGAGGTCGAGTTCAGCGCCGCGATCTATCAGTACTACGCGGACAACGCCGAGAAGTTCCTCGCCGACGAGCCCATCACCCTGTTGGAGGGCGACGGCTCGGCACTCATCCGGCGCAGCTCGGTGGGCGTGCTGCTCGGCATCATGCCGTGGAACTACCCCTACTACC
>NZ_JBOGDD010001105.1:0-10379 GCF_050701675.1 Mycobacterium sp.
CCCACGGTCACACCAGCGACGCGCTGGCCGCGGCCGCGTCGATCTACGCTTACTTCACCGATTTCCTCGCCGACCGCCGCCACAATCCCCGCGAGGACCTGATGTCGGCGTTGGCGAACGCCACCGTCGACGGGGTCGGGCTCACCGACGAGGAGGTCCTCGGCTTTTGCGCGCTGCTGCTGGTCGCGGGCTACGAGACCACCACCAACCTGCTGGGGAACGCCGCGGTCGTGCGGTATCCACTTCTGCCTGGGTGCGGCGCTGGCGCGGATGGAGGCTCGGACCGCACTGAATGCGTTGCTGGACAAGGTGCCCCTGTCCGACGACTTCGACGATCCGTCCCTTCCCGTGCAGGCCGCCCGCAATCCCACGGGCAGCCCAAAGTGAACGCTGGGGGTGTCGTACCTGTCGGGTGGCACTGGTCTTCGGCACCAGCCAGGCCGCGATGGCGCTGTCGGCGATCACCGCGGTCGGATCGCAGATTGACACGTCTACAGAATCGAGCACTCCGTGAGCGAGGCGCTGAGCGGTGAGCCGGTGCGGTTGCCGCCGCACACTCCCACCTGCATGGGGTGCGGCCCCGACAATCCCCACGGCCTGCAGATGGAGGTGTTCCGATCCGGGCAGCAGGTCTACACCGACCTGGTTTTCGACGAACGGCACGGCGGGGCACCGGGACTCGCGCACGGAGGTGCCATCGCCGCGGCGTGCGACGACTTGTTCGGCTTCACCCTGTGGATCGTCGGAACCCCGGCGGTCACCCGCAACCTGGCCATCGGATACGTCCTACCGGTGCCGTTGCATCACCCCCACCGCATCGTCGCGCGCGTCGACAGCCGCGAGGGGCGAGCCCTGCACGTCAGTGCGACCGGGACCGGGCAGGACGGCATCGTGCGCTTCACGGCCACGGCGATGTTCGTTGCCGTGGACGTCGAGCACTTCGCCGCCCACGGCGACCTCGGCGCGTTCGGTGACATGCTCGAGCGTTTCGCTGGAGCACGACCGTCGGCCGATGACAGAGAAGGCGAGGATTGACAGACGATGGTGACCACGACGTTCGCGCACTTCGACGCGCAGATCGCCGACCAGCTGCTCCACGCGGCGAACACGGCGGGCGGACTGTCGACGTTCCTGAATTTTCGACACACCGCACTCACCGCGGGTCGGCTGGTGGCGGAGATGGATACCCGCGAGGACCTGCTGACCCCGTTCGGCAATCTGCACGGCGGGTGTTTGTCGGCGATGGTCGACCATTGTCTCGGGGTGGTGTTCTACCCCGTCATTCCGGCGGGATCGTGGGTCGCGACCACCGAGTTCAAGTTGAACCTGCTCAGACCCGTGTCCAGCGGGGTGTGCGTCGCCGTTGCCGACATCGTGTCGCTGGGCAAGCGCAGCGGGGTGGCGCGCATCGACATCACCAACGGCGACAAGGCCGTATGCGCCGCGCAGGGCACCGTCACGATCGTGAGCACCGCAGGCAACGCATCGTGACTTCGGTCGTGCAGCATCGGGTCCGGACCGGAGACGGGATCACCCTTGCCGCCGAGTACTACCCCCACGACGGTGATCGTCCCGTCGTGTTCCTCCTGCACGGCGGCGGTCAGAACCGGCACGCGTGGACCACCTCAGCGCGCCGGCTCCAGTCGCGCGGATACTCGGTGGTGGCCTATGACACCCGCGGTCACGGCGACAGCGACTGGGATCCGGCCGGGCGCTACGACGTCGAGCGACTCGCCACCGACCTGCTCGCCGTCCGTGACCACTTCAGCGCCAATACCCCGCCCGCCGTCGTCGGCGCATCGCTGGGGGGAATGACCGCCCTGGGCGCGCACCTGCTCGCATCCGGGGCGTCGTGGGCGGCGGTGATCCTGGTCGACGTCACCCCGCGGTTGGAGTTCGAGGGTGCCCGTCGCGTCGTGACGTTCATGGCCGCCCACCCCGACGGCTTCGCCACCCTCGGCGATGCCGCCGAGGTGATCGCCGCCTACAACCCGCATCGCGCGCGCCCCGAGAACCTCGACGGCCTGCACAAGGTGCTTAGGCAGCGTCCCGACGGTCGCTGGGTGTGGCGATGGGACCCGGCGTTCGTCCACTCCAACTTCGACTTCCTGCGCGACGGCGCGGCCGCGGGCACCGAGCAGTTCGACGCGATCAGCCATCTGCTGATTGACGGAGCCCGACGCGTCACCGCCCCAACACTTCTCGTCCGCGGGCTGCTGTCCGACGTGGTCTCCCAGGCCACCGTCGAGGAGTTCACCCACCTGGTCCCGCACGCCGAAACCGTCGACGTGTCCGGCACCGGTCACATGATCGCCGGGGACGACAACGACGCCTTCACCGCCGCGGTCACCGACTTCCTCGACCGCTGCACTCTCTAGACCGCGCCACTGCACCGCTCGGGCACGCTGCCCACGCTTGGGCGACGCGGCCAGTTCGGTGACGTGTTCAGTCTGTAGAGTTTCTGCGCCGTCGGCTGGCTACGTGTCCAAAATCGTTGCTGCACTGACTATTTCGCCGCGCATCACTCATCCGACATGTCGAGCGGTGGTGGACTACCACCACGTCAGCTCTCGAGAAGCTTTGCTTTTCCACGCAGCAGTTCCCCGGCCCGCTGTCAGCAGCCGAGTTCCCCTCCGGCGGCGACGATGATCTCAACGGCGGCCGGTACTGATATCGCCAAGTCCTTCGAGACCATCTCAATGGCGTCAGAGGATGGATGGCCGCTGTGGGTCAGCTGGCACACCTTGTAGCCCTCGGTCAGCAGTTGTTGAGCTGTCAGATACGCCAGCCTGCTCTGAAGTCGCTGGAGGTAGCCGGCCTCATCGGCGACCGCAGTGGGCGCGGTCGCGACCCCGATGCCCACAGCGATGGCCAGCAGGGCTACATGGACGGCTCGTGGACGCCGGTTCCGCCGCAGCGATGTCCGCGTCGACCCCACACGGACATCGCCTGCTGCGGTAGGTCGGGACGAGTGAGCACAGGCAACGCGGTCGTTCATGAGGTCCGTCTCTGGGGGGTGGTGGGGCGGTGGGGCCACCAGCTGGCCTCGCGGAGCAGGACGGCGATGGCGGGGACGGTGAGGGTGCGCACGACGAAGGTGTCCAGCAGCAGACCGCAGCCGATGATGAATCCGGCTTGGATCATGATGGCGATGGAGCCGACCATCAGGCCCAACATGCTGACCGCGAAGATGATGCCGGCCGAGGTGATCACCGACCCGGTGCTGGCCACGGTGCGTAGGACCCCGACGCGGATGTTGCGGGTGGATTCCTCCTTGAGCCGCGACACCAGGAGCATGTTGTAGTCGGCGCCCACCGCGACCAGGATGATGAACGCCAATAGCGGTACGGGCCAAGCGATTTCATCACCGAGTCCCCACTGGAAGACCAAGACTCCGATGCCCAGCGATGCAGTGTAGTTGAGTACCACGGTGCCCAGCAGGTAGAGCGGGGCGAGCAGTGCGCGCAGCAGCAGCACCAGGATCAGGCCCACGATGAGCAGGGTGGAGGCGGCCAGCTGGATGAAGTCGGCGGTCAGGAGGCGCTGAATGTCGGAGTTGACCGCCGGGAACCCGGCAACCGAGATGCGGGCTTGCGCCAGGGAGGTGTTGGGTCTGGCTGCCTCGGCGACGGCGACCATCTGGTGGGACAAGTCCATGGCCTCGGCGCTGTAGGGGTCGTTGCTGGATTCCACGAGGAATCGGGCGGTCTTGCCGTCGCGGGAGAGGAACTGTTTGGCGACGTCGGCGAACTGGCGGTTCTCGAAGGCGTTGGGGGGCAGGAAGAAGCCGCTGGAGGTGTCGGAGCCGGTGCTGGCGCGCGCCGAGTTCTGCAGCTGGGTGGCGATCTGGCTCATCCCGCTGAGCATTTCGATGTTGCTGTCGGCCAGGGTGTGCACGCCGGTGGCCAGGGCTTGGGCGCCCGAGGCGAGTTGGCCGATGCCGTCTTGGAGTCGGCGGACGTTACCGGCCAGGTTGGCGGGGTCACCGAGCGCGCCGAACGCCTTGTCCAGCGAGGTGACTGCGGTCTGGACGCCGGCCAGGGTGTCGGCCACGGATGCGTTCTGGCCGACGGTGTCCCCGAGCCCGGCGACCTGGGTGAAGAACCCGGCGTTGCGCAGCGTCGTGAGGACCTGGACCTGGTCGCGGATCTGGGCGCACTGCGGTGTGGTCGCGCACCACGGCGAGGTGTTCAGCGCGCCCACCAGCGGGTCGATGGTGGCGATGGCACCATCGGCCTGCTCGGCGAGCGGGCGCAACCCCGGTCCAGAACGCAGCGCCTGGTCGACCGCGGGTGCGGTCGCCGAGAGTTGGCTCAACAGGGGCCGAAACTGGTCCACCTTCCGCCCTGCGCTCTGGGCCTGATCGAGGATTCCGGTCAGCGGGGTCAGTGCGGTCCGCAGGGTGGTGTCGAGTTGGGCGAGGCCACCGGCGAGTTGGTCCGCGCCGCCGGTGAGCTTGGCCAGGTCATCCTTGCGGGCGTTGCCGTCGTCCACCGCGCCGGCCATCTTGTCGCCGATTTGTCCGTTCTGCCACCCCAGTTGGGCCTGCTCCAGGCGGGCTCCCGCGGGTCGGGTGACCCCGGACACCTTCGTCACCCCGGGGACCTGCGCGATGCGCGAGGCCATCTCGTCGAGGTCGGCCAGTCCCTTGCCGGTGCGCATGTCGGTGGGAGACTCCACGACGAGGAATTCGGAGATGACGACGTCGGTGCGGAAGTGCCGGTCCAACAGCTGATAACCCTCGTTGCTGGCGGTGGTGGCGGGTTGTCCCTTGCGGTCGTCGTAACTCAACGTCATCGTCGTGGCGACCGCTGAGAGTGCCAGCAGGATGGCCAGGCTGACCAGCAGCAGCGGCACCGGCTTGCGCACCACCGCCACGGCCACGGAGTTCCAGTACCGCCGGGTGCGGTCGGACTTGGGTTCGCCGATACCGCGTTTCGCGGCCAGCGACAGCACCGGCGGCAACAACGTCACGGTCGCCACGAACCCGACCAGGACGGCGACCGCGCAGGCCGGTCCCATCCCGGCGAACACGCTCAAGTTGGCGAACACCATCGCGGCGAACGCCAACGCGACCGTGGCGGCCGAGGCCAGGATGACGCGGCCGATGCTGGCGGTGGCGTGCTCCACCGCCTGATCGGGGGCGACCTGCGCCCTGCGCTGTTCGTGGTAGCGGCTGATCAGGAAGACGGTGTAATCGGTGCCGGCGCCCAGCAGGATCGCCGTCATGAAGGCCACGGTGAACTGCGAGACCGGCATACCCAACTCGCCGAGTACGGACAGCACTCCGCGCCCCACCGCCAGACTGATACCGATCACCAGCAGAGGCAACAGCGCGGTGAACACCGACCGGTAGACGATGAGCAGGATCAGCGCGATCAACCCGGCGGTGGCGATGGAGATGAACAGCAGATCGTGTTCGGCCTCGGCGATCTGATCGCTGAACGTCGACGGCGGCCCGGTCACCCGTACCGTCGTCGACGATCCGGCGAACGCGTCGGCGGCGATCGCGCGGACCGCGGTGACCGATTCGGCGGCGGCGGGGTCACCGAGCGTGCCGGCCACCCCCACCGGCAGATACCAGGCCTTGCCGTCCTGGCTGAGTGCCTGGGTGGCGGTCACCGGGTCGGCCAGCAGGTCTTGAACCAGCAGAACGTGCGTGGTGTCGGCGCGCAGCCGCGACACCAGATCCGTGTACTGCGTGCGCGCCGAGGGGGTCAGGCCTGCCGGGTCCTCCATCGCGACGAAGAGCATGGTCTTGGAGCCCTGCTCGCCGAAGGCCTCGCTCATTCGGTCGAGGGTTTGAAAAGACGCCACGTCGCGGGGGATCAGCTGGACGGATTGTTTCTGCACCACCGTTTCCAGTTGCGGGAACAGCAGGGCCAGGACCACCGCCAGTCCGACCCAGGCGCCGATCACCAACGCCTTGTGTCGCACGGTGAATCGGGCCAACGCGCCGAGGCGCTCGCTGTACTCCCCGGAGGTCTTGGCAGCCGAAATGGTGCGTTCACGCACCCGGGTGGCGGCGGCGTCGGGCGGGTCCGCTTCGTGGCCGTCGACGCTCAAGGGCGCACCGCAGGGCGCTCGGACACCAGGTCGTCCGCGGGCATGTCGTGGCGGACGACGCGGACCCGGCCACCGGGTAGACAAGCCATGTAACCGTGGCGCTTGCCGTACAACTCCCACGCCGCGAAGCACTCGTCGGCGGCCACGGTGAAGCCGTAGCCGTTGGAGAACTCGACACGCAGCGTGCCGTCGTCCTCGCAGGTGGCGAGCGTGCAGACGCTACCGGCGAAATTCAACAACGGGCGCTGATGATTCGGTACGTCATTCGGGTCGACCATCACGTCTTCGGCCGGGTGTGCCCCCACCGCAGGAAGCGACAAGCGCAGTGGTCGGGTAACGACCAGCTCGTTGTAGTCGGCCATGGTGAGTACCAGGCCGCCAACCAAGCTGACGCGCTGGACCTCGCAGGCTTCGATCCACTGGGTGATCATGAGACCTCTCTACCTCGATCTGATTCGTAACGATACCATCAGTATCGGTGCGCTACTAATAGTGTTGTTTCGTGTGGATCGGGTTGGCCCGGCTACCTCTCGTCGTGGACTATCAACGCGATGCTGCGCTCCAGTCCGATCGCGACGTCTTCGGTGGAGGCGCCGTGCCGGACCCACGCGATCAGGCTGGCCAGCCAGATATCGCCGACCAGGGCGGCAACTCGGTGTTGTGTCGGGCTCGGCTCCTCACCGGCGATCGCCAGCCCGATCAGGTGCTCGATGACCCCCGCCGCGCGGGCCACCTCGGCGCTCGCGCTGCCATCGGCGACGACGAATGCGCGGGTCACGGCCTCGGTCAGGGCCGGCCGAGCGCGCCATTCCTGGCATAGGCGGGTGTTCAACTGCTCTACCCGCAGGCGCGGCGATCCCGCTGTGACCGTCCAATCTCGTTCAGCGCCAATACGTTCGAACTCACGCGCGAGGACGGCGATCAGCACGTGCGGCTTCGACGGAAAGTAGCGATACAGGGTGCCGACTGCCATGCCCGCACGATCGGCGATGGCGCGCATCTTCACGGCGTCATATCCACCGCTCGTGGCGATCGTCGCGGTGCAGTCAAGGATGATCTCGCGTCGGCCGAGTCCCCCGGTGAGGAAATCGTGCCTGATCGATTCGGTTGTCGTCATCGGCGGTCCGCAGCCTTTCGCGTGCTTGGGGCTGTCAGAGCGGTGACACTGTCACGTTCAGCCGCGGCTAGGGATGACCAGTATCGCTACGCTACCGTTGGTACCATAACGTGGTGAGAGTCGTAATGACCAGACAATCCCGGCGACGGAAACGGCGTTGAGCGAACATGTGTTGCCCGACGGCGACGACGCCGATCCGCGTCGGGCGCGGTCACGGACCCGACTGCTCGACGCCGCCGCTCACCTGCTCAGTACCGGCGGAGTCGAGGCGGTCACGATCGAGGCGGTCACCAAGGCCTCGAAGGTCGCACGAACCACCCTCTACCGCCACTTCACCAGTTCCTCCCACCTTCTCGCCGCCACCTTCGAGCGACTCCTGCCCCAGGTCACCCCGCCGCTTCCGAGCTCAGTTCCCCTGCGAGAGCAGCTGATCGAACTGCTCACCCGTCAGGCAACCTTGTTCGCCGAGGCACCCCTTCACCTCACCACCCTCGCCTGGGTCTCACTAGGGCCTTTGTCGCCAGATGGTAAAGACGCGGGCCACACGCAGTCACTGCGAAAAAGGGTCGTCGACCAATACCGCCAACCGTTCGACACCATCCTGCAGAGCCCCCAAGCGCGCGACGAACTCGATGACTTCGACGTCGAACTCGCCATGTGCCAACTCGTCGGACCACTCGCCTTCGCACGCATGACCGGACTCCACACCATGAGCCGGCACCACTGCGAACACATCGTCGATGACTTCCTGACGGCGCATCAACGCATGCGCCCCGGAGGTCAACCAGCCTCAGCTCGCGATTTCTCACCGAAGTAGACAGATTAACGCAGACGCCAAGCCGTGATTCCACGCGCGTGGCGATTGAGTTGTAGCGGCGGCAATCTAACCGTGTCTCGTTTCTAGAGAAACGAGACCGGCTTACGGGGAACACTCCCCCGTCGCATCGCCCCAGGTGGCGCCGTCTCATTTCTCGTCTCACACAGCGTGTCTCAGATCCTCGTTGTCGGTGCGCAATGCGACAGTGGTGCTGTGACGGCGATTCTCGGGTACGCGCGGGTAAGCACTCTGGGCCAGGACCTTGATGCGCAGCTCGCCGCGCTCGCCGCCGAGGGGGTCGAATCCGGTCATGTCTTCACCGACAAACTCTCCGGTGCGGTGAACACCGATCGGCCAGGTCTCACGGCCTTGCTTCACTATGCCCGCGAGGGTGACACCGTAGTGGTAACCGCCATCGATCGGCTGGGCCGATCTGTCGTAGAAGTAACTCGCACCATCGCAGATCTTGGCCAGCGCCGAATCCTGTTGCGCGCGTTACGTGAAGGCGTAGACACCGGTACGCCGACGGGGCGTGCGGTGGCCACCATTATGGCGACGCTGGCCGAGCTCGAGCTCGAGCTCGGCCGCGAGCGGCGCGCCGCCTCACGCGACTCTCGCCGAGTTCGCCAACTGCCGGCCACCAAGCCGGCCAAGCTGACCCCGGAACGCCAAGAACAGCTGCGCCGGCTCGCCGCAACGGGCGAACCGGTACCCGAACTTGCTCAAGCATTCGGCGTCAGCCGGGCCACGGCATACCGCTACCTGGCCAAACTCAGCTCACCATCAGGAGCCGCGTGATGACCAGCACCGATCTGCACCCGTCGACACATCTACGAGCCGCGGCGTGGGTCCCCGACGACGTCGAAGATCGGCCGTGGGAGGACGCCATCGCCCTTGCCTCCGAATGGATTTGGGAACGCAGCCAGGAGGAGGATCTAGCGCCCCTGCTGGTGAGCAACGCGCAAAATGCCGCGAGCTTCGGTTATGCCGACCTTGACGAGATCATCCGAGCTGGTGGGCACGCCACGCCGCAAAGCCGTAGCCGGCCCGACCGCGGGCCGGTCCTAGTCTTCGTGCCAGATGAACGGTCGTTGCACTTCGCGATGGGCCTCGCTCGCGGTCATTCACTCGCTGTCGTCGAGGGTTCCACGCCCTTGGCCGAGTGGGCTGCTGGCGCGGCCGCGGTCAACCTGCTGACGGGAGAGGTCACGCCGTCCGAGATGGACGATGACGTGCGCAAAGACCTCGATTCCGTCATCTTCTACGGCGGCCGTAACGGCTGGACCGGAGCAGATGACAAGGCCCAAGCGCGACGCTTCCTCGGCGGCCACATCAGCGGCGGCCGGCTCACTCCCGATCAAGCCGCCGCCTACGTCCTTTCGTCGCAGTCGGTGTCCGACCGCGGAGCGAAACGGCTACGCGAACAGCTCAGCCGCTAGTCCGCGCGAAAGTCCGGTTGAGGAGCCCCCATGGATGCGATCCAAGCCCGTACAGAAGACGAACTCCAGCGGTTAGCGCTGAATGGGTTGCTTGAAGAAACCCACTGGTTGGATCTCAAGCGGGAGCTGGGATCCGGTAACGCCGCCAACAAGGACCTAGCCAAAGACATCGCTGCTTTCGCTCTTGACGGAGGAACAATCCTGATCGGCGTCGACGAGGACACCTCACCGCCAGGCCTGTGGCCCGTCCCTATCCACGGACTCGCCGAACGCATCGAGCAGATCGCGCGAATGAGAGTCGACGAGGCGGTACAGATCCGCACCACCGCCATCAACTCCACTAGCGATCCCACCCTCGGTTACGTCGTGGTCCACGTGCCGCAGTCAGTTCGAGCCCCGCACATGGTCGATGGCCGCTATTACGGCCGCGGCGACAAAACCAACCGAATGCTCCCCAATGCCGAGGTAGTGCGGCTACTCGACAGGCGACTGGCTGATCGTCGTGACCTCCGAGCGGATGCGCGCGCGATACGTACAGACCTCGTCGGCGGTGACCAACGACTGTTAGTGGTGGTGGCCGAGCCGGTCGGGGCCCGCGAGGACATGCTCGTTGCTTTGTCTGAATCATCAACGTGGCAAGAAACAGTGCTTCAACTAGTGCACTCAGCCACGGACGCTCAAAACCAAACGTATGCACCAACTTTGGCCCAGGCCAGCGGTTTCGCCCGACGTCCTGGCGGCGTCGCACTCACCACTGGCATGTACGACGGGCAACGTTTCTCGGGCAACGACCACGCCGCCGAGATCGTCTTCACCGAATCCGGGCGGCTCGTTCTGGCATCTGAGCGAGCCGTGACCACACGATCATTCCCAAACGTGTTCCCTGCCCAACCCGACGTCACCGTCATATTTGAGGCGTTGATCGTCGGTCACATCAGCA
>NZ_JBOGDD010001106.1:0-3993 GCF_050701675.1 Mycobacterium sp.
GCGGCCTCTGGTGCCGGTGCGACGGCGGCCATCGGAGTCGCATCTGGCACGGGACCCGCCGCGTGGGCGGGGTCGACCCCCATCGGCAGGTGCGCCTCGGTACCGGGGATCGCACCCACCGCGGGCACGTGCGCCACCTGGGGATCGGCGACGAACTGATTGACCGCCGCGGCCACGTTCTTCGAACCGGAAGGCACCGCGCTGTTGCCAGCGAACGCCGCCGCCGCGGCCATCAACATCGAGGCGGCGTTCGTCGGGTCACCAGCCGCCTGCTGGATGGCGGGCCCCAGGCTCTGCATCGCGGGCAGCCCGGGCGCCTGCAGACCGCTGATCGGCAGCGGCAGCGGTGGCGTGGGCTCCGCATGGGCGACCGGATGGGCGCTCAGCGTCAGCGCGGCCGTCGCTCCGAGTGCGACCAACAGCGTTCTCTTCGAAGGCATGACTCTCCCGTGCTCGGTTCGGTTCTTCTGGCCTGAACGGTCGGGCGTCAGGGCAGCCCTGCGACCGGGAACATCAGTGGCGAAAGTGAACTCAGGCCGCCTGCGGCTGCCGGAGCGGCAGGCGCCGCAGCGGCAGTTGCGGCGGTTGCTGCAGGCAGCGCTGCGGCGGCAATCGGCGCCGCAGCGGCGACGGGGACGGCCACGGGGGACTTCGGCAGCAGGTTGGCCAGCGGTGTGCCAGCAGGCATCAGCGAGGCCAGGTCACCAGGAAAGTTGACCTGCTGGGGCAGCGGCAACGGGGACCCGGGGACCTGAGGCAGCTGCACTTCGGCCGTCGGAACCAACCCTGCGGGAGCGGCCGCGGCCGGAGCGGCGGCGGTGGGTGCGGATGCCAGCGGTGCTGCCGGTGCGGCGGGCGCCTGCGGCAGCGTGACGGAGGCGGTGGCCGCCGGTGCCGGTGCGGCGGGTGCCGCAGCCGGGGTGGCAGCACCGGAGAACGCCGAAGCGAGGCCCTGCAACAGCTGCGGCGCGTTGGCCGGCGTGAGCGAGCCCAGGAACGGGATGTTGGGGATCGCCGGAGCCGGTGCGGGTACCGGGTCGGCAGCCGCGGTAGCGCTGAACAGCAGCGCCCCCGGGACCGCGCATGCGGCAGCAATCACGCTGGTGGCGAATACTTTTCTGGCGATGTGCATGGTTCTCCCGATCGGTTGACGACACGTCTGGAACCGAAGCTACGGAGTTACTGGAGTTACTCAAGTGACACGTGTGGCATTTATGCAACCGTTACTGACACGACGGCCGATGGTGACCGAATGGCTTGCCTGGGCGAGCGATGCGGCGGGGAAACTCGCGATTGGGAAACTAGAGTCGGACGGATAGCCAGACAGACGGATGTCGCACCCGCCAGCGTCGGCGCGACGCCGCGGAGTCGATTCGCGGTCGTCGCGCCGTATCTGCTCGCGCTCAGCCTGGTCGCGCGGTTCGGCGTCACCTACCTGATGCGCAACGGCACCAACTTCATCGACCTCCACGTCTACGTCGACGGCGCCGCCACCATGGCACGCGGCGGCCTCTACGACTTCGTCTACCACCCGGCGATCCCGCCGCTCCCGTTGCGGTTCACCTATCCGCCGTTCGCCGGCCTGGTGTTCTATCCGCTGCACTTCCTGCCGTTCGCGGTCGTCGGTCTCTGCTGGCAACTGGGCATCGTCGCGGCGCTGTACGGCGCGGCCGTGCTGGTGTTGAAGCTGCTGCACACCCCGGATCAGCGCATGGCGATGGCGTGGACTGCGCTCGCCATCTGGTTCGAGCCGATCCGGCACGTGTTCGAACTCGGCCAGATCGGTGCGTTGCTGATGTTCGCGGTGTTGTTCGCGGTGTACTGCAACCGGTGGTGGTTGTCCGGTCTGCTGGTGGGTTTGGCCGCAGGCGTCAAACTGACGCCCGCAGTGGCGGGCCTGTACTTCGTGGGAGCCCGCCGGTGGAAGGCCGTGCTGTTCTCCGGCTTGGTGTTCGGCGCGACCGTGGCATTGTCGATCGCCGTTGGCGGCGCGCAAGCGCGGTTCTACTTCACCGATCTGCTCGGCAATGCCGATCGCATCGGCGTCGTGGACACCCCGATGAACCAGTCGCTGCGCGGTGTCGTCGGCTACCTGACGGGACGTGACGTCGGCTACGGCCCGTTGTTGGTCGGCGCTGTCGTCGTCACTGCCGCGCTCACCCTGCTGGCGTGGCGGCGCATCGGCGCCGACGACCCGCTGGGCCGCATCGTCGTGGTGATGCTGTTCGGGTTGCTGGTCTCACCGATCAGTTGGACGCATCACTGGGTGTGGCTGTTGCCGCTCGTCATGTGGTTGGTTCTCGGTCCGGTGCGCCACCGAACGCGGATTGTCGGCTGGGCCTGGGTGGTGCTGGCGTACGTGGGGCCGCCATGGTTGGTGAAACTGGCCGGTGACATGGGCTGGCTGCACGGCAGCCATTGGTACACGGACGTGGCCGGATCGCTGTACGTCCTTGCCGCGGTCGCGACCCTGGCCTTCGTCGCCTCGGTCAGCCGACGATCCGATTGATGTCGCCTGCCATCGCCACGTCCTTATCGGTGATACCGCCCTCGGAGTGGGTGACGAGTGCGAAAGTAACCGTCCGCCAACGGATGTCGATGTCGGGGTGGTGGTCCTCCCGCTCCGCGTGTTCCCCGACGCGGCGAACCGCGTCGATGCCGTCGAGGAAGGCGGGAAACTTGATCGACCTTCGCAAGGCTCCGTCGGAACGCTCCCAGCCGTCGAGCTCGGGGAGTGCCGCATCCACCTGCTCGTCGGTCAACACAGCCATGTTGGTAACCTTTCTCTCCGGTGAAAAACGTTGCTACCCGGAACGATACGCCAGAAATCGAGGCGCGTAGCCAGCCGTGTTGATTACCATCAGCGGCATCGCCGACGCCATGAAAAACATTGGTGCGCTTGCTATTTCGTGCGCGCCATCGTCATTCAGAACGCTGGTGTGTCCGTGCCGGCGGCGGCTCGGTCGCGGCTGATCTGGCGGCACGGAACCGCGCGACGGTATAGCGTCGCAGCGTGCCGAACCAGATCGTCGTCGCGGGCGCACTGATCTCCGGCGCGACCCTGCTGGTGGCCCAGCGTGAACGGCCGCCGGAACTGGCCGGGTTGTGGGAGCTGCCCGGCGGCAAGGTGGCGCAGGGGGAGAGCGAACCCGAGGCGCTGGTGCGCGAACTGGACGAGGAACTCGGTATCGAGGTCACCGTCGGCGCCCGGCTCGGTCCCGACGTAGCACTGAGCGAGGAGATGACCTTGCGCGCATATCTCGTCACCCAGACGGCGGGCACCGCACGAGCACGGGATCACCGGGCGCTGCGCTGGGTGAGCGCCGACGATCTCGACGGGCTGGCATGGGTGCCTGCCGACCGCGGGTGGTTGCCAGACCTGATCGCGGCTCTGCGCGCCGGCTAGAAGAGGCGCACCACCAGAACCGGGACCGTCTAGTACCGGAGCCGGTCGCCCACCACGCGCACCTCGGACAGGCTCTCCGGGTGGCGGACCGCATGCACCGGATGCAGCAGAGCCGGGTGGCGGCAATGCGGGCACGACCCCGGCGCCTGGTTGACCGACGAACTGGTCAGGTGGTGACATGCCGCACACCGCACGACGTAGAACGCGCCCATCCAGTTGAGCAGACCAAGGTAGATGGCGACGGTGGCAGCACTGGCCAGCAGAATCACCACGACGATGGTCCCCGCTTCGAAAAACGTCATGATCGTTACCTCCAACCAGCGACGGACACTTTCACCGTACGCCGACGTTCGCCGAGGTCGTCAGGACTTTCTGGCGCGTTTGAAGACCTTGTCGAGCTCCTTGCCGCGGATGCCCGACAGTTCGGCCTTAGCCACCTTGCCGAGCACCACTGGGCAGCGCTTGCAGCGCGGCTTGCTGCGACAACATTTCTTCTTCGCCTTGACACCGGCCAGCTTGGAGGACTTCACACCGGACTTTCTTCATTGGCTTCGTTTTCGTGATCGGGTGCCCACACTGCGACAATC
>NZ_JBOGDD010001107.1:0-2433 GCF_050701675.1 Mycobacterium sp.
ATCATCGACTGTCTCAGGCCCGTGGTCGAACGACCGGGCTGACACGTGGTTCAAGCGGCCCCGCCGATGCGGGGGCGGTGCGTGTTTGTCTCACCCCAGGATCGACGGCCCCCGCGACACCAGCAACCCCTTCGGGGTCTTGGGCCGAACCGATGACCGACGGCCTTCGGCCGACCGCTGCGCTGGTCATCGATCCAGCCCGCCCTGCACTGCGCCCGCCTGGCGGCGGGACTGCGTTGCGGGTGCTGGGTCGCGGATGGCCGCCGTCTTCTGGGTTCGTCAACCGCACCACCCCCACAAGGAGGGACAGATGAACAACGTCAACCTGATCGGCCGCCTGACCAAGGCGGGGTCTGCTGCACGTTTGGGTGACAGGTTGGGTCACGCAGCCTGAGCGGCTGGCGTGGTCATGATGGTCTCGAATTCGATCGGGGTCAATCGCCCGAGTCGTCGTTGGCGTCGGCGGCGGTGGTAGGTGCGTTCGATCCAGGTCACGATCGCGATGCGCAGCTGGTCGCGGGTGGCCCAGGAGCGGCGGTCCAGGACGTTCTTCTGCAGCAGCGCGAAGAAGCTCTCCATGGCCGCGTTGTCGCCGGCGGCGCCGACTCGGCCCATCGATCCGACGAGGTCGTGGCGCTTGAGGGCGTGGGCGAGCTTTCGGGAGCGGAACTGGCTGCCGCGGTCGCTGTGGACGATGCAGCCGGCCACGTCACCGCGCCGGGCGACCGCCGATTCCAGCGCGGCGACCGCCAGGCGGGTCTTCATCCGCGAGTCGATGCTGTAGCCGACGATCCGGCCCGAGTAGACGTCCTTGACCGCGCACAGGTAGAGCTTTCCCTCGGCCGTGCGGTGCTCGGTGATGTCGGTCAGCCACAACCGGTTGGGCGCATCCGCGGCGAAGACGCGCGCGACGAGGTCGTCGTGAACCGGCGGCCCTGGCCTCTTGCCGTTGCGCGCGCGCTTCTTGCCAAACGCGCTCCACCAGCCGTTGGTCGAGCAGATCCGCCAGGCCGTGCGATCAGCCATCGCCTCGCCGACCTGACGGGCCTCGTCGACGAGGAACCGGTAGCCGAACTCCGGGTCGTCGCGGTGGGCGTCAAACAAGGCGTCAGCCCGATAGGCCGCTCGGATCTCGGCCTCGCCGACGGGCTGGGCCAGCCAGCGGTAGTAGGGCTGGCGAGCGATCTTCAGCACCCGGCACGTCACCGCCACCGGCACCCGGATCCGGGTGCCGGTGGCGGCCAACTCGCGGACGAGCGGGTACATCATTTTCCCGGCAGATTGGCCTGCGAGAGGTACGCCGCCGCGCGGCGCAGCACCTCGTTCTCCTGCTCCAACAGCCGGTTACGGCGCTTGAGCTCACGCAGCTCGGCGGTCTCGGCCGCGGTCACCCCGGGCTTCACGCCGGCCTCGACATCGGCCCGGCGCAGCCAGTTGGCCAACGTCGTCGCGTGGATCCCGAAGTCCTCGGCGACCTGCTCGATCGTCGTCTTGGAATCACGGCTACGAGCCACCCGAACAACGTCTTCACGGAACTCTCTCGGAAACGGCTTAGGCACAGCGACATCCTTTCAGCCGGCCTCTCGACCAGACAGATCAGGTGTCACCTATCCGTGCAGCAGACCCGAGTACCCCGCCCCTCAGTTCCGCGTGTGCGTGGGCTGCGGCAAGCTCGACAGCCAGACCGGCCAGAACTCCAAAGCTGAACACCGGCCGTGGTGCGCGTACCGCAATGCCTCGACGGAAAACGTCCGCAAGCTCGCACTGGCCCGGACGCTTCGCACGGAGGGCGTCGTCGTCCAGCTGCCCCCGGACCTCCCGGTCGGTGATCCCTTCGCAGTGCCGAGCCTCGTCGCCGCCCTCCAGGCGGGACTACGCGAGCACCTCGGAGGGGCGCCTGACCACCTCGCCTTCGAGCGCTTGCCGGGCGACGGGACGGCGAGTCACGAGGCCATCCTCATTCACGACATTGTCCCCGGCGGCACTGGCTATCTCGCTGAGTTGGCGGATCCCGCCCGCTTCTACGCGTTGCTGTTCCGGTCGTGGACGCTCGTCCGCGATTGCCGGTGCAAGAACGAGGGGCGGTCGTCGTGTCATCGCTGCCTGTCGCCTTTTATTCACGGGGCCACGCAGAAGCACGTCTCTCGGATGGCGGCCGAGCGTCACCTTCAGACGCTCCTGCTCGGCGGAGCGTCGGAAGGCACGCCGTCGCCTGCGCTGGCCTGGTCCGTCAGCCAGACTGCGTCGACCTACAACCCAGAGTCAGGCATCGAGCAACGCTTCCGTGAGATCCTGCGCGCACGCCTGGTGGAGAGCATCGGCGCGGTTCAGGACCTGGACGGCCCCAACGGGGTGCGGTGGACGCTCAATGCGGCAGGGGGGCGGACATGGGTCATGGAGCCCCAACTCCCGCTGGACGGCGTCATGCCGGAC
>NZ_JBOGDD010001108.1:0-4048 GCF_050701675.1 Mycobacterium sp.
GTGTGGAAGAACTCTTCCTGGATACCTTCCTTGCCCTCGATGAACTGAATGTCGTCGACGAGGAGGACGTCGATGTCGCGGTAACTGCGCTTGAACGAGGCCTTGCGGTCGTCGCGCAGAGAGTTGATGAAGTCGTTGGTGAATTCTTCGGTCGAGACGTACTTCACCCGCATGCCGGGAAACAGGCGTTGGGCGTAGTTGCCCGCCGCATGGAGGAGGTGCGTTTTCCCGAGGCCGGACTCGCCCCAGATGAACAGTGGGTTGTAGGCACGGGCCGGCGCCTCGGCGATGGCGAGGGTGGCGGCGTGGGCGAACCGGTTGGACGCGCCGATGACGAAGGTGTCGAACGTGTACCGCCGGTTGAGGCTGACGTCGTCGGTTGGGGAGTTCTGCGGGCGGTTGGTGAAGTAGGTGGGCCAGCTCTCCTCGGCGCTCGCGAGTGCTTCCTCGTCGTCGTCGACCTCGTCCGCTTCGGGCGTCGACTCTTGGGGAAGATCGTCGCCGCGGTCGGTCTGTGGGTCGGGGGTCTCGATGCGGACGCCGAGCTCGACACGTTGGCCGAGCCGACGGCTGAGGCTGGCGATGATCGGTTCGCGGAGGTGTCGTTCGATCTCGTTCTGAACGAATGGCGTGGGAACGGAGAGAAGGGCAAACCCCTCGGCGATGACGAGTGGTTTGACCAGCTTCAACCAGGCCCGTTGCTGCCGGGTGAGATTCGGGGCGTTGGAGCCGGTGTGAGAGCTTCCGTTGCGAGAGGTGTCACCGTTGAGCTCCGCAACGACGTCGTTCCAGATTGCGACGAACGGCGGGTCGGGGTCGGATGTCAACGTAGAGGTACCCCCTCGTGGCCAAGACTGGGATGGCCGAATAGACAATGAACCGGATGTCCACATGGTTATCCACAGTCTGTGGATAACCGACACCGGTCGTTGTGTCGTAGCGTAACGCGTGGAGGCAGCGGTCCCGGGGCTCGTCATGGTGGTCGACTACACCGTGGGCTCCCGGTTGGGCAGCCTTCCTCACTTCTTCGTTCAGCGGCGTCCCTATGTGAGAGACAGCCTTGCCAGAAGTTAACAGTTTTATTGCCGAGTGCCAACAGTTCTGCAACATTGAATGCGGCTTGCCTGGACACGCGTGTTGGATGGCGATGGGCGTGGCGGATGTCGCGGATTCGGCAGCGGGAGAAGCGGGTTTGACCTAGGGAAATCTCGTCAGTACCCTCGAACAGTCGCCCGAACGTGGCGATACGGCTGCGACTCGGATCGTCGGGTTTACGCGCCGGAGCTAGCAAGCGAGACGAACGAAGCGTACGTACCGCGGCTGCTTCCAGACGCACACGAGGTTACTCGTGTGTTCGACGGGGGCGGGCGCACCCGTCATTGAGGAGAAACAGCCGTGGCCAAGGGCAAGCGGACGTTCCAGCCGAACAACCGGCGCCGTGCCAAGGTGCACGGCTTCCGGCTGCGGATGCGGACTAGGGCCGGACGCGCCATCGTGTCCGGTCGTCGTGGCAAGGGCCGTCGCTCTCTCACTGCGTGATGCTGGGTCTGATCCGTAGCAGGGTGTAGACAGGTGCTTCCGGCTCAGTACCGGATGACGCGGTCGACTGACTTCGGACTCACCGTCAATCGCGGTGCGCGCGCAGCGCAACCCGACCTCGTGGTGCACGCCTTGAGGTCACCCGACGACGATGGGTCCGGCGGTCCGAAGATCGGGCTCGTCGTCTCAAAGTCGGTCGGCTCCGCGGTACAGCGGCACCGCGTCTCGCGGATGTTGCGGCACGTGGCGCGGGGCGTGATCGAGGATCTGGGGCCAGGTGACAAAGTGGTGATCCGTGCTCTTCCGAGCAGTCGGAATGCGATCTCGGCCCGCCTCGAACAGGAACTGCGGACCGCGTTGCGGCGCGCGTCGGAGTCCGGGGCTCGGCGATGAATCGCCGCATCGCCGGCGTGCTGGCGCGAGGCGTCATCTATGTCATCGAGCTGTATCGCACGATGATCTCTCCGTTGCGGCCACCCTCTTGCCGATTCACCCCGACGTGCAGTCAGTACGCGGTCGACGCGCTTCGAGAGTTCGGCTTCCTTCGGGGGACATGGTTGTCCTTGGTGCGGCTGGCCAAGTGCGGTCCGTGGCACCAAGGTGGATGGGACCCGATTCCGGACCGACACGAGGGTGGATGTCGTCCACGGGCGGATTCCGTCGGGGCCGTGGATAGCGCGACGCTGAGGAGCGATTCGTTTGTTTAATTGGTTCAGTCTCGACGTCATCTACTACCCGGTGTCCGCAATCATGTGGCTCTGGTACAAGGTCTTCGGGTTCGTGTTCGGCCCCGACAACTTCTTCGCATGGGCGCTGACGGTGATGTTCCTCGTCTTCACGCTGCGCGCGATTCTCTACAAACCGTTCGTTCGGCAGATCCGCACGACCCGCCAGATGCAGGAGTTGCAGCCACAGATCAAGGCGCTGCAGAAGAAGTACGGCAAGGACCGCCAGCGGATGGCGCTGGAGATGCAGAAGCTGCAGAAGGACCACGGGTTCAATCCGATCCTCGGCTGCCTGCCCATGCTGGCGCAGATCCCGGTGTTCCTCGGCCTCTACCACGTGCTGATGTCGTTCAACCGGACCCAGACCGGCATCGGCCGGCTCGGCTTGTCCGTGGCGGAGAACAGCTCCATCGGCAACTACATCTTCAGCGCGACGGACGTCCAGAACTTCTTGAAGGCCGATCTCTTCGGTGCGCCACTGGGTGCGTCGATGGTCCAAACGGTCGGCCTCGGTGCGTTCGAACAGTTCGACCGGATTGCGGTCATCATCGTCGGCGTGCCGCTGATGATTCTCGCCGGCGTCGCCACGCACTTCAACAGTCGAGCGTCGGTGGCACGACAGAGCATCGAAGCGTCTGCCAACCCGCAGACCGCGATGATGAACAAACTCGCGCTGTACGTGTTCCCGCTCGGCGTCGTTGTCGGCGGCCCGTTCCTGCCTCTCGCGATCATCTTGTACTGGGTGTCGAACAACATCTGGACCTATGGCCAGCAGCACGTCGTGTTCGGCCGGATCGAGAAGGAAGAAGAAGCCAAGAAGCAGGAGGAGTTGGCGCGCCGCGCGTCGAATGCTCCGGCGCCGGGAACCAAGCCAAAGCCGAAGCGCAAGCGTCCAACGCCTAGTGGCACCGGCGCCGAGGGCCCGGCGAAGCCTCCCGTGGAGCTGACTGATCACGATGGCAACGAGATCGGGGCCGACGGTGTCGGCGACACCGATGCCACCTCCAGTGACTCACCGCCGACGCCGAACGGCAAGGGCCCGGTGACGAAGGCCGGCGGTGCCGGTAACCGCGGACCTCGGCGGGCGGCCAACAGCCGACCGAAGAAGCGAAGGCCCTGACAAGTACCCCCCGATTCGGGACGGCCCGGTGTGGCCACCGATGGATGTGAAAGCAAGGAAGTAAGGACGAACATGACTGACGCCGATACGACGGAACGGACCGAGACCGAGATCGAGGGCGACGCGCCCAAGACCGAGGACCTCGAAGACCGCTTGGTGGCCGAAGGTGAGATCGCCGGCGACTATCTGGAGGAGCTGCTCGACCTCCTGGACTTCGACGGAGACATCGATCTGGATGTCGAGGGCGACCGTGCGATCGTGAGCATCGACGGGGGAAGCGACCTCGCAAAGTTGGTTGGTCGCAAGGGCGAGGTGCTCGACGCCTTGCAGGAGTTGACGCGACTCGCAGTGCACCAGAAGACGGGCGAGCGGAGCCGACTGATGCTGGACGTCGCCCACTGGCGGCGCGGACGCCGGGATGAGTTGGCGGCGCTGGGGGACAAGATCGCCCGCCGCGTGCTTGCGAGCGGTGAGCGCGAGGAGCTGGCGCCGATGACACCGTTCGAGCGGAAGATCGTTCACGATGCAGTATCGGCCGTTGACGGTGTGCGCAGTGAGAGCGAGGGCGCGGAGCCGTCGCGCCGCGTCGTCGTTCTGCCAGTCTGACGTTTCGAGTTACCACCGTGTAGTTCCACCCCGGCCCCGCCGCGGCGGGGGATTCGGA
>NZ_JBOGDD010001109.1:0-8751 GCF_050701675.1 Mycobacterium sp.
GACTATGACCGCTCCGAGATCGAAGTGATGCGCACCGCGCTCGAGAACCACCCGGCGGTGCTGCTGTTCTCCCACCGGTCCTACCTCGACGGCGTGATCGTGCCGGTGGCGATGCAGGAGAACCGGCTGCCACCCGTCCACACGTTCGCAGGCATCAACCTGTCCTTCGGGGCCATGGGGCCGCTGATGCGTCGCTCGGGCGCCATCTTCATCCGCCGCAAGCTCGACGATCCCTTGTACAAGTACGTGCTCAGGCAGTTCGTCGGCTACATCGTCGAAAAGCGCTTCAACCTCAGCTGGTCCATCGAGGGCACCCGCTCGCGGACCGGAAAGATGTTGCCGCCCAAGCTTGGTCTGCTCGCCTACGTCGCCGACGCCTATCTTGACGGGCGCAGTGACGACATCCTGCTCCAACCGGTCTCCATCAGCTTCGACCAGTTGCACGAGACCGCCGAGTACGCCGCCTACGCGCGCGGTGGCGAGAAGACACCCGAGGGTCTGTCCTGGCTGTACAACTTCATCAAGGCGCAAGGCGACCGAAACTACGGCAAGATCTACGTCCGCTTTCCGGCAGCCGTGTCGATGCGTGAATACCTCGGTGAGCCACACGGTGTGATGACGGTAGACGAGGCCGCCAAACGACTGGCGATGCAGAAGATGGCCTTCGAAGTGGCGTGGCGCATACTGCGCGTCACCCCCGTCAACGCCACGGGGCTGGTTTCGGCGCTGCTCCTGACCACCAACGGTGTCGCGCTCACCCTCGGACAACTGCACCACACGCTGCAGGACTCACTGGACTACCTGGAGCGAACGAAGACCCCGGTGACCAACAGCGCGCTGCGGCTGCGCACCACCGACGGTGTCCGAGCAGCCGTCGACGCGCTCTCCGGCGGCCACCCGGTGACCAGGATCGACGGTGGCCGGGAGCCGGTCTGGCGCATCGCACCCGAGGACGAACACGAGGCGGCGTTCTACCGGAACACGCTCATCCACGCGTTCCTCGAGACCTCGATCGTGGAACTGTCACTGGGCTATGCGGGACGTGCCCAAGGGGATCGGCTCGAAGCGTTCTGGGCACAGGCGATGCGACTGCGCGACCTCTTGAAGTTCGAGTTCTACTTCGCCGACTCCGCGGCGTTCCGGACCCACATCGCCGAGGAGATGTCGTGGCACGACGACTGGGAACGGCACGTCGCCGCGGGCGGTGACGAGGTCGAGGCAATGCTGCGGGCCAAGCGGCCGCTGATCGCCGGGGCCATGCTGCGTCCGTTCATCGAGGCGTACGAGATCGTCGCCGACGTACTCAGGAACACGCCCCCCGACATCGATGAGAAGGATCTGACCAAGCTCGCGCTGGGCGTCGGCGGCCAGTACATCGCCCAGGACCGGGTGCGCAGCAACGAGTCGGTGTCCGCGCTGCTGTTCGCCACCGCGCGGCAGGTGGCAGCCGACCAGAACCTGCTCGCCCCCGCCGCCGATCTCGAGGAGCGGCGTACGGCGTTCCTTGCCGAGCTGCGCGGCATCCTCGGCGACATGGACAAGGTCGAGCAGTTCTCCCGCGAGCAGTTCTTCGTGCGCGAACTGGTCAAGCGCAAGCAGAGCGGCTGACGGTGCTGCCAGCCACGCGCCATACGCTGTAGGCATGACCACGGTCGAGGCGCGCGCAGGCGCTCGCACCAGTGCGGTGTGGCCGATCCTGTTCGGCGTCGGGCTGCTCGCCGGTGCGACGGCCGCAGGGATCGCCGCGCTGTCGCTGGCCGACGCGCTGACCGCGACGGGACTGCCCGACCCGGGTCCGGTCACCAACTACGGACTCCCGTTCGTCAGGGCCGCCGGCGAGATCGCCGCAGTCGTGGCGGTGGGCTCGTTCCTCGTCGCCGCCTTCCTGGTTCCACCGCAGCGCAACGGGGTGTTGGACGCTTCGGGCTACCGCGCGCTGCGGCTGGGTACCGTCGCGTCGGGCGTCTGGGCCGTCTGCGCGGCCCTGCTCGTCCCGCTGACCGTCTCAGACATCACCGGGCAGCCACTCATCAGCCGTCTGAATCCCTCGGCCATCTGGTCGGTGGCGAGTCTCATCGACGTCGCGGGCTCTTGGCGCTGGACCGCGCTGCTGGCCGCGATCGTCACGGTCCTCAGCATTCCCGTGCTGCGCTGGTCGTGGACGCCGCTGCTGCTCGTGGGCTCACTGGTGACGCTGCTGCCGCTGGCGCTGACGGGTCACTCGTCGGCGGGCGGGTCCCACGACCTCGGCACCAACAGCCTGTTCATCCACCTCGTCGCAGGCGCCATCTGGGCAGGCGGGCTGCTCGCGCTCCTGGTGCACGCCATTCGCGGCGGCGAACACGCCGACGTCGCGGCCCGCAGGTTCTCCGCGATCGCCCTGTGGTGCTTCGTGGCGATGGCCGTCTCGGGCGTGGTGAACGCCCTGGTCCGCATCCGTCTGGAGGACCTCGTTCACACCAGTTACGGCTGGTTGGTCGTCGGCAAGGCGGTCGCTCTGTGCGTGCTCGGCGCCCTTGGCTGGCAGCAGCGCCGCCGCGGCGTGGCCGCACTGCGGGCCGACCCCGATGCGCGACGGCCGTTGATCCGCCTGGCACTGATCGAGGCCGCCGTATTCGGATTGACGTTCGGCATCGCCGTCGCGTTGGGCCGCACGCCACCGCCGCCTCCCGCGATCTTCAACCCATCGGTGACGGCGGTCGAGATCGGCTACGACCTGGCGGGGCCGCCGACCATCGCACGCGTTCTCTTCGACTGGCGCTTCGACCTGATCTTCGGCACCGCCGCGATCGTGTTGGCCGGCGTCTACCTGGCGGGTGTGTGGCGGCTGCGCAAACGAGGGGACACCTGGCCGACGGGCCGGATCGTCGCCTGGCTGTGCGGCACCGCGGTGCTCTTGTTCACCACCTCGTCCGGGATCGGTCGCTACATGCCCGCGATGTTCAGCATGCACATGGCGGCGCACATGCTCCTGTCGATGATGGTGCCCGTCCTGCTGGTGCTCGGGGCCCCCGTGACCTTGGCGCTGCGTGCCCTGCCTGCCGCGGGCGGTGACGAGCCGCCCGGCCCGCGCGAGTGGCTGCTGGCGGCCCTGCACAGCCGGGTGTCGCGGATCCTGACCAACCCGATCGTCGCCACCGTGATCTTCGTCGCCGGTTTCTACGGTCTGTACTTCGGCGGCATCTTCGACGTCGCGGCCAGTAGTCACGCCGCGCACGTGGCGATGAACCTGCACTTCCTGCTGAGCGGTTACCTGTTCTATTGGGTGGTCATCGGTGTCGACCCGACGCCACGACCGATCCCGCCCATCGCCAAGTTGGCTGTGGTGTTCGCATCGCTGCCGTTGCACGCTTTCTTCGGGGTGGTGCTCATGGGCACCAAGTCCGTGCTGGCCGGTGACTTCTACCAGTCGCTGCAACTGAGCTGGCACAACGACCTGCTCGGCGATCAACGACTCGGCGGCGGGATCGCCTGGTCGGCGGGCGAAGTCCCGCTCGTGCTGGTGCTCCTCGCGTTGCTCGTCCAATGGCGGCGCAGCGATCAGCGGGTCTCGACGCGGATGGACCGGGCGGCCGACCGCGACGACGACGCCGACCTCGCCGCGTACAACGCGATGCTCGCCAAGCTGGCCAGCTTCGAGGACCGCTAGCCAGACGAGCACACCACGTGGCGTCCGTCATCGGTCGAGCTAGCTGTCGATCAGGTGCAGGGCGTGCGCGGTCACCCGTCTCGATTCGGCCACCGCCGCCGCATCCCAATTTGCGCGGCCTGCACCGGGGATGGCCTCAATCATGCTGGTATGCCACGACGCATCCCATCGCTCGGGGAAGCAGCGCCGGAGGAAGTCGAGCATGATCCAAACCGCCGTGGATGCGCCTGGGGATGCGCCGAGCAGGCCGGCGATGGTGCCGTCGGCACCGACGACGAGTTCGGTGCCCTGTTGGATCACGCCGATTCGGCGCCGGTCAGGGGAAATCAGTTGCGCACGTTGGCCAGCCGCCACCAGCTCCCACTGGCCAGGGTCCGCGAGGGGGTAGAAACGCTGCAGCTGGGCGAACTTCCGTCGCGGACGGGCGGCGAGCTGGCTGACCAGGTACCTGATCAGCGCCAGGTTCTGGATGAGTGCGGCCGAGATCACGTGCACGTTGTGCCAGCGCACGGTGCTGAAGAAGTCGGTCCACCGACCGTGTTTGAGGAGTTTGGTGCTGAACGACGGGTACGGACCGAATAGTAGATGTGCACTGCCGTCGACGACGCGTCTATCCAGGTGGGGCACCGACATGGGGGGAGCGCCAAGCTCTGCCTGCCCGTACACCTTGATCCCGTGCTGATCGACCACGGCGGGATCCGAGCATCTCAGGAAATCAGCTCCGACGGGCAGTACGGCGTAACCGCGCACCTCGGGAAGGCGGGCGCGTTGCAGTAGTCGCAGTGCGTGCCCACCGGCGCCGACGAACACCCTGCGGCCACGAACCGTGAAGCCGCCGTCGTGGTTTCGACCGCTCACCACCCACGAGCCGTCGCTGGCCTGATTGAGGGCGCGGACCTCGTGGCCGGGGAGGACGTGCCCGCCTCTCGTGGTGATGATGCGTGTCAGCCCGCGGGTCAGGGCACCGAAGTCGACGTCGGTCCCGTCGGGGTGGCGGGTGGCAGCGACGGGCTCGCCCGGGTCGCGTCCGCGCATCACCAACGGTGCCCACTGAGCGATGGTGGCGGGGTCGTCGCTGAACTGCACCCCTGCGAACATCGGGTCATCGGTGAGGGTTTCGTATCGGCGTCGCAGGTAGTCGACATCGCGACGCCCGAACACCACGTTCATGTGCGCCGCGGTGTGGATGAACGTGTCCGGATCCAGAAGGCCGTTGTTGGCGAGGTGGGACCACCACTGGCGGCTGAGGTGGAATTGTTGCGCGACCGTGGCTGGCTTTGCGCCATCTGCGGGGTCGGGCATGTAGTTGAGTTCGCAGAATCCGCTGTGCCCGGTACCGGCATTGTTCCAGGGGTGACTGCTCTCGGCGGCTAGGGCATCGGCCCTCTCCAACAACACAATTCGCCAATCGGGTTCGAGGATCGAGAGCATCGATCCGAGTGTCGCGCACATGATGCCACCGCCGATCAATACGACGTCGGCATCGGCAAGGTCGTCGGGGGGATTCGGGTATGTGGTCACGTGACCCTGCCTTTGACTGAGTAGTAATCCGCTAATCCACGATCTCTCCGCCACCTTCGTTCCGTCCAATGAATGATCGGAGGCATATGATCCGTATATGGATCAATGGACGGCGCAGCTGGCGCCACAGTTGCGGGCCTTGGTCGCGTTGGCCGCCCACGACGGGCACATGACCCAGGCAGCTGCGGCGCTGGACATCCCGCAGTCATCGATGAGCCGACGTATTCGCGCGTTGCAGGCAGCCCTACGGATGCCGCTGCTCATTCATGACGGCAGAACGGTCCGCCTCACCCCCGATGCCCAACGCCTGGCAGCGCGGGCCCGCGGGCCTCTCAACGAGCTGGACCAAACACTCGCTGAGCTGACCGGAGGCGCCGACCCAGATCACGGCACTGTGCGCTTCGGGTTCCCACTCACCATGGGATCCGGGCAGATCCCCGACCTGCTCGCCGACTTTCGACACCAGCACCCGGGCATTCGGGTGCTCCTCAAGCAAGCACACGGCACCGAACTTGGCGCCGACCTCCTCAACGGCCAGCTGGATCTGGCCGTGGTGATTCCCACCCCGGACCGACTACACCACACCACGATCGGCACTCAGCACATCCACGTCGCGGTGCCAACACATCACCGCCTCGCCGCCGCGGGGACACTCCGACTCGAGGAGTTGGTCGACGAGACATTCATCGCGAACCCGCCCAGTTACAACCTCCGACAGCTCACCGAAATCTGGTGCGACGAAGCTGGATACACGCCCAACATCGCCATCGAGGTCACCGAGTTCGGCACCATTCGCGAACTCATCAGCCGCGGCCTCGGCATCGCGTTGTTGCCCCACGATGACCGCATACCCCCCGGAATCACCGAGATACCCCTCACGGGCGGCCGCTACAGCCGCCCCATTGCCCTCGCATGGGGCACCACCACCCAGGCAGCACCCACCCGCCGCCTCAACGACTACCTGCTCCAACACTTCGCGTAGACCTGACCGTCACGCGGTGCGGCTAGTGTGCGATGCGGAGTCGCCGCAGCGCCGATGTGGCCGCCAGGTGTCCGGACATGCCGTGCACCCCGCTGCCCGGTGGTGTCGACGCCGAGCAGAGGAACTGACCAGGCACGCCGGTCCAGTAGGGATCGACGGTCAGGCGCGGCCGAGCAATGAACTGCCGGAGATCCATGGCGCCACCGTTGATGTCACCGCCGACAAGGTTCGCGTCGTGGGAATGAAGCTCCCGTGGGTTCCGGACGTTCATCCCCACGATGCGTTCACGGAAACCGGGTGCGAACCGCTCGATCTGCCCGAGGATCACCTCGGTCACATCACCTGGATAGCCCTGTGGCACATGGGCATACGCATAGATGGGGTGGATGTCGCCCGCAGAACGACCCGGGTCCATCAGGTACTGCTGGGCGACGAGCACGAACGGGCGCTCCGGCATGCGGCCCGCCGCGGTCGCGCGTTCGGCGGCCACGACCTCCTCGAACGAGCCACATACGTGCACGGTCCCGGCCGCGCGGCAGAACTCGTTGAGCCAGGGCACCCCGCCCGCCACGGCCAGATCCACCTTGTACGCGCCTGTACCGTGTCGAAATCTATTGTAGGCACGTCGAATTCGCGCCGGCAATGCGTCGCCGAGGATGTCGGCGACCGCACCGGGGGACAGGTCGAACATGACGATGTCGGCCGTCGGAAGATCGGCACGCGACGTGACGCGTTGCCCGGTCTCGAGGGATCCCCCGATGGCCGCCAGCGTCGATGCCATTCCCTCCGCGAGACGTGCGACACCTCCCTTGACGGTTGGCCACCCGTATCGGTGTGCGACCGCACCGAACATCAACGCCACCCCGGACGTGGGTGGCCGGGTCAGCGGAGTCCACGCATGGGCGGCATTGCCAGCCCAGAGCGCGCGCACCTCGTCGGTACGCCAGCGCCGCGCGAAGACGGTCGCCGGAACCAGCGCCCTCGCGCCGAACGACGCCATCCGCACGGGGTGCGACGGGATCCCGATCAGGGGCCCAAACACATCGGGCGCCAGCTCGTCGAAGTGAGCCGCCAAGGGCTCGAAGAGCCGTCGCCAGGCCCGGCCGTCGACGCCCATGTGTCGCTCGCAGTCGTCGAAGGACCGGATGAGGACGCCGGCTCGACCGCCATCGAGCGGATGTGCGAGGTCGACCTCGGGCCAGGCCCAGTCGACACCGTGCGCCCCAAGGTCGAGGCTCTGCATGAAGGGCGACGCCAACGCGGTGGGAACGATCGCGACGCAGTCGTCGTGCAGGACACCGGGCACCGTCCGCTCGCCGGAGCTCAGGCCGCCGCCGATGACGTCGGAAGCCTCCAGCACGGTGACGTCGACACCTTCGCGCGCGAGCGTGATGGCGGCCGCGAGACCGTTCGGGCCCGATCCCACCACCACCGCCCGGACCATGGGGACCAAACTAGCGGCCCGAGGTCATCCACAGTCCGCGGTTCATTCACAGGATGCCGCTCCACCGGTTCGTCCGACACCGAGACGTCGGCCCCCCGGCGGTGAATGGGCTCAGCAGCGGGACACACCCGTTGCTCAACCCAAGAGAACCGCTGAAGGGAAACACGATGTTCGAGACACCGTTCGTCATGGTCGGCACGATCGTCACCGACCCCATCCACCGCAGGGTCGGGGACCAGCAAGTCATCAAGTTCCGCGTCGCGAGCAACTCTCGCCGCCGCACCCCCGACGGCGACTGGGAGCCCGGCAACTCCCTGTTCGTCAACGTCAACTGCTGGGGGCGACTGGTCAACGGCGCTGCCGCACTGATCAAGGGTGATCCCGTGGTGGTGGTCGGCCACCTCTACACCAGCGAATACGACGACCGCGAGGGCAACCGGCGCTCGTCGGTCGAGGTGCGGGCCACCGCCATCGGCCCGGACCTGGCCCGCAGCACGGTGCAGATCCAACAGCGCAAGCGCGGCGAGGTACCCACCGATCTCGCACCAGTCGATGCCGGGACGACGACCATCGACGCCGGGGCAGAGGACGCGGACGAGGACGACGACGATGCCGGCACCGGAGGCCTGCCTCTGACGGCATAGCACCAACCGGGCGCGCCTAAGAACCGTCGATCAACGTGACCAATCCAGTTCTTGATGTCGCTTCGTCTAGCGAACCTGGCTCCAGGCTGGCCCGACACACGACGTTCAAGTTCTGTCTTGACCCGACAGCCGAGCAGTGCATCGGACTGGCGCGGCACGCTGGGGCCGCGAGATTCGCGTTCAATCAATGCCTGCGAACTGTTAAGAGTGCTCTCACTCGACGCCAGTCGGATCCTGGAGTGGCGGTCCCGTGGACGGGGTTCGACCTCATAAATGCGTTCAACCGTTGGAAGAAGACCGAGGCCGCAGGTCGCGTGTTCGTCGTCGATCGCATCGGTATCGCCGAAGTTCGAGTAACTGGTTTGGCGTGGCGAACTGAGATTTGCCAGCAGGTCTTCGAGGAGGCTGCTGTGGATTGCGGCCGGGCATTAGCGGCGTGGTCGGACTCACGTTCGGGAAAGCGCAAAGGCAAGACGGTCGGGTTTCCACACTTCAAGTCGAAGTCCGATGC